>JAWAOK010000061.1:0-5101 GCA_038894875.1 Candidatus Nezhaarchaeales archaeon | reverse complement strand
CAAATAAGCGTACTTAACCCTCAACCCTCATTGATTAGAGGAAAGCGATGTCCCCCTATTTGAGGACTCGCTTGAAAATTAAGTGGACCGGGCGGGACTCGAACCCGCGACCTCCCGCATGCCAAGCGGGCATTCTACCGCTGAACTACCGGCCCTCTGCCTAGGGGCCCGCGCGCTGTAAAAACCTTACCGCCTTAGCTATTCGGCCAGCCGCGCCCCTCAGACTTAGCTTTTCAACGCCTCCCTGAACCCAAAGGCGGCTCGCCCGCCCGAGCCCCGCTCAGCGAGGGCGCCCACAGCCTCTCACGTGGCCCCTATGCGAGCCGCGGCCCCCCGGCTTATAAAGAAGCCCAGCCAGTAAAGCGCAGAGAGCCCCCGGTGCTCCTTGCTCATGTCGCTAGAGGAGGTCTTCCAGCGCGTCCTGACCGCCCGAGTGTTTAAGGACCGCGAGAAGCTCAGGCCGGACTACGTCCCTGAGGAGCTGCCCCACCGCGAGCTAGAGATAAGGAGGCTGGGGGAGACCCTCGCCCCCGCCGTAAAGGGGGTGAGGCCCTCGAACGTATTCATCTACGGCCTGCCGGGCACGGGCAAGACCGCCGTGACTAAGTACGTGCTGAAGGCCCTGGCCATCGCCTCGGCCAAGATGGCGGGGAGGCCGGTGAGGAGCTGCTACGTGAACTGCAAGTACAACAACACTGCCTACCGAGCGCTAGCCTCAGCGTGCGAGCAGCTCGGCGTCAGGGTCCCCTTCACGGGCCTCTCGAACGCAGAGCTGTTTAGGAGGTTCACGTCCGCCATCGAGTCCCTCGGCGGCCTAGTCATAGTGGTCCTGGACGAGGTGGACGCCCTCAGGGGGGAGAGCGGCGAGGACCTGCTCTATAGGCTGACACGAATAAACTCAGAGCTTACTCTATCTAAGGTATCCCTGGTCGGGATAACCAACGACCTAAAGTTCACGGAGAGCCTGGACCCGCGCATCAAGAGCGCGCTGGGGGAGGAGGAGCTCGTGTTCAAGCCTTACGACAGCGAGGAGCTGAAGGACATCTTAGCCCAGAGGGCCAGGATGGCGTTCTTCGAGGGGGTCCTCGAGGAGGGGGTGATACCGCTGTGCGCTACGCTGGCGGCGCGTGAGCACGGGGACGCTAGGAGGGCCCTCGACCTACTGAGGGTGGCGGGCGAGGTGGCCGAGAGGGAGGGGTCTAGCAAAGTGACTGAGGCCCACGTTAGGAGGGCCCAGTGCGAAATTGAGAAGGACAGGGTCGTGGAGGTCATTAGGTCGATGCCGCTCCACAGCAAGATCACCCTCCTGTCCATCTACCTCCTCGAGAAGAGGGGGGTCAAGGAGAAGACCACTGGGGAGATCTACAGCCTGTATAGGGAGCTGTGCAGGGGCATGCGCCTCGACGAGCTCACGCAGCGGAGGGTCAGCGACTTAATAAATGAGCTGGACGCCGCCGGGCTAGTTACGGCCAGGGTAGTTAGCCGGGGCAGGAGGGGGCTGACTAAGATAGTGAAGCTAAACACGGCCGAGGAGGCCCTCAAGGCAGGGCTAGGGGAGGATGTCAGGCTCGCCGCCTTCATGCCCTGACCCCTCCGCCATTAAGGTGCTGGGCATCGAGGGCGGGGCCCTCCCAGGCCGCTTTAAGATTAGGGGGGCCAGGACCGCCCTGCTGGGGGTATTGATGAGGAGGTTTAGGGTGGAGGGGCTGGCGTGGAGGCTCGTGGAGGTCGATGGGCTGGACGCCTCAGAAAAGGCCATAGAGATAGCTAGGGAGCTGGGAGGGGACGTAATAATGTTGGGAGGGGTGTCCTACGCCGGGTTCAACATAGTGGACCCCCTGAGGCTGTTCAGCGAGCTGGGGAGGCCGGTGCTAGTGGTCGTGGAGGAGGCCCCAGACAACGAGGCGGTCAGGCGGGCCCTCCTCAAACACTTCCCCGACTGGGAGGTCAGGTGGAGGGTCTTCGAGGCCCTCGCCTCAAGGACCCAGGTCGTGAAGGTGAGCCTGCCCGGCGGGCTCCACACGTACTTAGAGGCGGTCGGGATCCCGGTGGATGAGGCCGAGCGCATCGTGAGGGGGCTGACTAGGCGCAGCAAGACGCCCGAGCCCTTAAGAACGGCCAGGCTGCTAGTCAAGGGGGTGAGCAGGAGCTTGCTAGCTGCGTTGAGCGGGCCGCGCCGAGGGGGCCGGGTGGATTAAGGTGGGTAGCGTGGAGTACAGGAAGCTCCAGAGGGCTAAGAGCGGCTCGTACTTAATCTCAGTGCCCAAGGGCTGGGTCTCTAGGATGGGGCTAAGGGAGGGGGCGGTGGTGGCGCTAGTGGAGGAGAGCGACGGCACCTTAGTCATCAAGGCCGGGGCGCCCGAGGAGGCGGAGAGGCCAAACGTATCCGTGGTTGAGCTGGACGACGTAGTCAATAGGGAGGTCCTTAGCAAGTACCTAATGGGGGCGGACATCATACACATAAAGGCGCCCAAGAGGATAACGCTAGAGCAGAGGGAGAAGCTCAAGGGCGTGCTGACCGCCCTAGTTGGGACTGAGATAATTGAGGAGAAGCCGAACGAGATTACGATCCAGTGCCTACTCTCCCCCCTAGCCATACCGGTCAAGACGCTGCTCAGGAGGGTCCACGTCCTGGCGCTCCAGATGCACGTGGACGCCATCGCCGCCCTCAAGGATAGGGACGAGGACCTAGCTGAGAGCGTAATAAAGAGGGACGACGACCTAAACCGGCTCTACTTCTTAATAGTCAGGCAGCTCAGGACCATAATTCAGAACCCGAGGCTCTCGGAGAGGGCCGGCGTCAGCCTCGTCGAGTGCCTGGACTACCGGCTAGCGGCCAGGGCGCTGGAGTCGAACGGGGACCAGGCGGTGGCTATCGCTAGGAGCGCCATAGCCCTGAGCCGATACGAGCTGCCAGCGAAGATAGTCGAGGGCATAGTGAGCCTGAGCGAGGTCGTTAGGAAGATGCAGGAGGAGGCCATGAGCTCCCTCTTTAAGATGGACATTAGGTACGCTGAGAACTACGTTAAGAAGGACCTCGGCAGCAAGGCGCACGCGCTGCTGGAGCAGCTCAGCCAAGAGATACTGGAGCAGCCCCTGGCGGTCGCCATCCACCTCAATGAGGTAGTCAGTAGCTTGAGGAGGATCAAGGAGAACTGCGTCGATATAGCCGACCTCATAGTCAAGCCCTGACGCTAAAAATATATCGTCCTTCGCCCAGCTCCTCAGTGAAGCCGGGGTGACCGAGTGGCCCAAGGTGCCGGCCTCGAGATCGCGCGTTGAGGAGGCTGGAGAGCCGGTGCCCCTCGGCGGGGGCGCGTGGGTTCAAATCCCACCCCCGGCGCCACGCCCTTCGCCCGCCTCACCGTCGTCCCTGACGTCCATCCCCGTCCAGCCCGCGCGGGTGCCGAGATCCACGTGGGCTCGTGAGCGTGGTCGAGCCCGACGGCAGGGCTCCCGTCTAAGTTCAACTTCGGGAGGCCCGGGCACGACCCCATCACCTCCCGGGGCCCTGAGGAACATATTGAGGCGTCCAGCTACGTCTCCGTGCCAGGCTCCTTCGCCCGCGGGCCCCCTCCTCGATAGCCCTCCAGACGCCCATAAAGGATGCTTAGCATAATCTGTGCTTAAGCCGGTCGCCCCTCTATCCTCTCGCAATTCTCTTAGCCGGGTCCCCCGATCCCTCCATGGCGATAGCGCTGGGGCGATCCTCTTCATCACTTGCAGACTCCGCCTGACTTTGCGCTAAGCGGCTAGCTAGCCGCTCGGAAGGTCGCGCCTATTGCGATTAGCGCGCCTCCGCAGGGCCGCTCTGAGCACCGTGAAGGGGGCGGGGCCGTCTTCCACTTCGCAGCCAACTCGGAGGTTAGGGTGGGCGCGACGAACCCGGAGGTGCACTTCAGCGAGGGCGTGGTGGCGACCTTCAACTTGCTGGAGGCCGTGAGGAGGGCTGGGGTGGGGCAGCTAGTCTTCGCCTCCTCGAGCAGCGTCTATGGGGAGCCGGAGGCCATACCCGTGGACGAGTCGGCGCCCGTAAGGCCGGTCTCGGTCTACGGCGCGAGCAAGGCGGCCTGCGAGAGCCTCATACACGCCTACAGCCGCCTATACGGGCTGAGAGCCGTAGTGCTCCGGTACGCGAACGTCGTCGGGCCGAGGCTGGGGCATGGAGTGGTATACGACTTCATCCTAAAGTTGCTTAAGAGGCCGGGTGAGCTGGTCATCCTCGGGGACGGGTCTCAAGTCAGGAGCTACGTGCATGTAATTGGTGCTGTTGAGGCCACCATAATCGCTTAGAAGAGGGCTAGCGCCAGCTTCGAGGTCTACAACGTGGGTAGCGAGGACTGGATAACCGTAAACGAAGTGGCTCAAGAAGTCACCTCAGTAATGGGCTTGAGGGACGTTAAGTTCACCTACGAGCCCGTGCTCCACGGCGTGGGGTGGCTCGGGGACGTGAAGAGGATAGCCTTAGCGATAGACAAGATCAAGAAGCTTAGGCTGGAGGCCTAAAATGAATAGTAGGCAGGCAGTCAGGGAGGCAGCTATAAGCATAGTTCAAGAGCTTGGGGGAGGACGATGAGCAAGGCTGAAGCGTTGCTGCGAAGGCGAGCTAGCAGGTCGCTTGAAGGGCTCGTGAACATCCTCATTAAGCTCGGAGAGCTTAATATACTGGGGCATAGTTATAGCATTTAAAGCTTCGACGTTGATTAGAAGGCGTGACGATAATGGCTGAGCTGAGTAGGCTGAAGTCTAGGATCTTGAGGTTGTTGAGGGAGGATGAGGAGTTTAGGTATGCGGTAGCTGGCCTCATAGGCTTAAGTGAGGTCTTTAAGAGGTTTGAAGAGCATGATAGGAAGTTTAATGAGGTCTTAGCTAGATTAGATAAGCATGAAGAGATACTGGTGAGGCAGAGCGAAGAGATTAGAAGGCTTAGGGAGGACATGGTCGCTGGCTTCAAGAGGCATGATGAGGAGGTCGTTGGGCTCCGCGAGGACATGGTGGCAGGCTTCAGGAGGCACGACGAGGAGTTCGCCAAGATTTGGAGTGAAATAGCTAGGCTCCGCGAGGACATGATAGCAGGCTTTAGGAGGCACGACGAGCTCTT
>JAWAOK010000060.1:0-5363 GCA_038894875.1 Candidatus Nezhaarchaeales archaeon | reverse complement strand
TGGCCCCAGAGACCACCCTAGCCTCCTCGGCTATCGAGCGCGCGAAGAGGTGGCGCCACGAGCCGTCCTCGTACATGAAGCCCACTCCCACCACTACCGAGGACTCGGCCTCCAGGCCCGTGGACTCCACGTCCATGAAGACTACCCTCCCTAGCCTAGGCAAGCGGCCGCCCTCCCCACCGCGGCCCCCCTCCTTAGGCCGTGGGCCGCCCTCAGCACCCTCAGCAGGACCCCCTCCCTCAGCCTAGAGGTCCCCTCGTAGCGCCCCTCGTAAGCCAGCCCCTCCATCCCTAAGTCGTAGCACGTCAGCCCCTCGGTAGTGACTATGAGGCCGGGCAGGCCTATCCGCCTCAGGTCCTCCATGCGCTTCTCGTAGAAGGCCTCGCAGCAGCTCCCGATCCAGGCCTCCTCGCCGGCCCTCTTCAGGCCCTCCAGCGTGCGCTCCAAGTGCTCGTAGCTAACTATAGTCACCGGCGCGAAGCCCAGCTCTAGGGCCCCCTCATAGACCGCCTTGAACGAGCAGCGGCCGCAGAGCGAGCAGCCCTGGCTCCACCTAAACTTACAGTCGAGCGGCTTGGCGCAGTAGGGGAGCAGCACGTACCTAGCCCTGCTTAGGACGTACTCGGCCGGCTCAAGGAACTCTATTAGGCAGTCCGCCTCGTCGCACGTGAGCCCCAGCGCCGTGAGCCTGACCTTCCTAGCCGCCTCTAGGACGGCCCTGGCCACGTCCTCGGCCCCCACCCCCAGCACCACCCCCTCCCCCATGCCCTCCCTGACCGCCTCTAGGACGGCCCCCTCGTCCATCGGCACGTGCTTAAGCCTGGCCTCGACCTCATTGATTAGGCTCGGCGGGTAGGTGAAGAAGTCGCCGGTTATGTAGGCGGCCTGGATTATCGAGCCCCTGACGCTCACGGCGGCCCTCACGAGCCCTCCCCTCGCCTTAGTGGAGCTGTGGAAGAGCCCGGACTCGGGCACCTTGACTAAGTCGATCCAGCTGGGGGAGCTGAAGTAGGGCAGGCGCTCCCTGAGGAGCCCCTCCTCGAGCTCCGTGAGGCCGCCCGGGGTGAGTGGGGCGCCCAGCCTCTCGCTCAGCGCGCTAGCGATGGCGGACTTAACGGCCTCTAGGCTCGGGCAGGCGCCCAGCTCCCAGGCCAGCGTCGTCACCCTGTCCTTGAGCGACTCCACCTCCTTGTCGCTGAGCTTCTTTATCGGTATCTTCAGGCAGCGCAGCATCTCGCGGAGGTCCAGGTCGGTCAGCAGGGTCCCCTGAAATAGGAAGGCGGGGCCCCTGGCCGTGCCCCCCGTGCCCGATACCTTGCGCCCCCTGACCTCTATGTCGTTCACCGGCCTGTACTTGGCCTCGACGCCCAGCCTCCTGAGCCCCTCGGCCACGGCCTCGCAGATGAACTCGTAGAGCTCCTCGACCCTCCTGGGGAACGGCGGCCCCCACCTAGCTATCACCTCCCAGCCCAAGTGGCGGGGCTCGAAGTACACCGCCCCCCCTCCAGTTATCCTGCGGTTGACCTCGACCCCCCTCTCTAGGCAGTAGTCCAGCCTGACCTCCTGCCTCACGTCCTGGTGGAGGCCCACTAGGACGCAGGGCCTCGAGAACCTGAGGAAGCGGACGGTGTTGGGCGCGGCCCCCGCGGAGACCGCCTCCAGTATGGCGTCGTCGAGGGCCATGTTCTCCGCGGCGCTCCTAAGCCCCGTGTCCAGCAGCCTCCAGCCGCCCAACCCAGGCCCCAGCAGCCTCCCCGCCTAAAATAGGCTCGCCTGAGCCAGGGTTAATTGCTAGCCCCCCGGCCGCTCTCAAGGGGGGCCTCCGTGTTCGACATAGCCGTCGTGGGCTGCGGGCCGGCGGGCTCCACGGCCCTTAGGAGGGCCGCCGAGCTGGGGCTGAGGGCGCTGGGGGTCGAGCGGCTCAGGATGCCTAGGCGAAAGCCGTGCGCCGGGGTCCTCTACCCCAGGGTCCTAGAGGAGTTTGAGGTGCCCGAGGGGGCGGTGGCCTCCCCGCTCAGGGGGGTCAGGCTGGTCTCGCCGAGCGGGAGGGCCGCCTTCGTCCCCTTCGAGGAGCCCGGGGCCATGGTGGACAGGGCCCACTTCGACCACTGGCTCGCGAGGAGGGCGGCCGAGGCCGGGGCCAGGGTGGTCGACGGGGCCAGGGTCCGCTCAATTAGGCCTTGCGAGGGGGGCTGTAGGCTGGAGGTCGAGGGGCTGGGGCCCGTGGAGTCCAGGTTCGTGGTGGCGGCCGACGGGGTCTACTCCACGGTGGCCAGGTCCCTGGGCCTGGCCTGGGGGAGGGCGTCCCTGGCGCTGGCGGTGCAGGCCTACGTGAGGGCCCCCTCGGCTGAGGAGGGGGTCTTCGAGGTCCGCTACGACCCGGGCCGCCTGCCGGGCGGGTGGAGGTGGGTCGCCTGGAGGAGGGGGCTCTCCATAGTCGGCGCCGGCCAGCTCGTAGAGGCGATGGGATGCGCCGGCCGGCTCGTGGCGGAGCTCAGGGCGCTGATTGCGGAGCTCAGGGCGGAGCCGGTGGCTGAGGAGGCCTACATGATACCGCTCAGGGGGCCCAGGAGGCCCGAGGAGCTAGTGGCCTGGGGCAGGGTCCTGCTCGTGGGCGACGCGGGCGGCTTCGTCAGGAGCGACACGGGCGAGGGGGTGTACTACGCCATGCACTCCGGGGCGGCTGCGGCGGAGGCCGTGGCCGACGCCCTCGAGGGGGCCGAGCTGGCGGAGGCCTTCGTGAGGAGGCTGGAGGAGAGGGGGCTGGCGCAGCTCTACGAAGCCACCGAGCTCCACGAGGCGCTGAGGAGCCCCGAGCTGGCGGAGGACTTCGTCGACAGGGTCGCTAGGCTGTCCTCAGGCCTGGCGGGCTGATTGCGGAGCGGCCTACGTTCAGAGGCGGGCTACGGCGGCCCGGGGGGCGCGGGGCTGGGGGCGCTAGCCCTCAGGCCCCTCAGGCTCCCCCCTGAGTAGTGGTAGATGAGCGCGCACGCTGCGAAGTGGACGGCGGCCCCCGCGGGCAGGCCCAGCGGCGTTAAGAGGGCGCTTAGGACTAGGCCGACTATGAAGAGCACCCCGGCCTTCGCGAAGCCCCTCTGCACGCCCGGCTCGTCCGCCAGCCTAATTATCATGACCCCGAAGAGCACGCCGCCCACGACCACTATAGCCGCTGAGGCCAGCGCCCCCGCCACCATCGCTACGGCCACGCGGGCCACGGCCTCTAAGTCGGCTGGCTGGCGGGGGAGGGATGGCGCCAAGGCGGCGGCACCCGCCACTAGGACGAGGAGGAGGAGCGCCACCCCCACTAGCGAGAGGACCATGCCCGTCCTACCGATGCCGAGCCTGGGGCTGTGGCGCTTGAGGTCCCCGGAGGCCATGAACCAGTAGACGAACGCCGCCACCGCGAGGACGAGGGACGCGAGGGCCATTATTAGGGCGGCGGAGGCGGCAGCCACCTCGTGGAGCGCCACGGCCTCGAGCCAGGGCCGCCCTGGGCCGATGGAGGAGGCCACGCATAGGATGACGCCCAGCGCAGCTGCCGCGAGCGCGGTGGAGATCATTGAGAGTAGGGCGCCGCCCCTCAGCTTCTCGAGCCCAGCTATTAATCGACCTTCCATCGGCCAGCCTAGCTGGGCTGGTGGATTTAAGCCTTCCCGCCGGCCCGCCCGGGCGGAGGAGTTATATCGGCGGGCGCGCAGAGCGCGACCGCGCCTCCATGAGGAGGGAGGTGGCGAGCCTAGCGGTGGGGCTGGGGACGGGCGCGGCCGCCGGCATGATAGGCGTGGGCGGGGGCGAGTTCAGGATACCGGCCCTCGTCCGCCTCGTCGGCGGCTGCATGGCCTCCGTCGCCTCAGTGAACCTACTGATAGGGCTCCTCACCGTCTCCGCCTCCCTCCTCCTCCGCTCGCTGGCGGGGCTAGCCGGGGGGGAGGCGATCCTCTACGGGGCCTACCTCTCCCTCGGCTCCGCCCCCGGGGCCTACCTAGGGGCAGCGGCGGCGGGTAGGGTGCCAGACAGGGCCCTTAGGGCGGCGGTGGCCGCTTACCTGCTGGTGGTGGGCCTCAGGCTCCTGCTCGAGCCGCTGGTGGGGGAGGTCCACGAGGCCCTCCGGGTCGAGGGGGCCCTGGCCCCTCCCCTCCTAGCCCTCCTCGGCCTCGCCGTGGGCGCCGTGTCGGCCATGTTCGGGGTCGCTGGAGGGGAGCTGAGGATCCCGGCGCTGATGATGCTCTTCGGCATGGGGGTGAGGGAGGCCGGGACGGCCAGCCTAGTGGCCTCCATTGCCACCGTCGGCGTCGGGCTGGCGGGCCACGCGCTCGCCGGCCGCCTCGAGGCGGGGTCGGGGAGGGTGGCCTGGCCCATGGCCGCCGGCTCCTCCCTCGGCATAGCCGCCGGCGTCTCGCTGGCGTCCCAGGTGCACGAGGGCCACTTGAGGCTAGCCCTGGGGGCCATCTTGGTGCTGGCCACCGTCAGGTTCGTGGTAGAGTGGCCTCAAGGCCCTAGGAGGGAGGAGGCCAGGAACCAGGCCCCGAAGCCAGCTAGGGCGGCGGAGCAGAGGGCCGACGCAGCTAGGCGGCCGCGCTCAGATAGGAGGAGCCCGAGCCTAGAGGCCGCTAGGGAGACGAGCGAGAACCAGGCCAGGTCGCAGGACCAGTGGGCCGCGGCGAGGAGCGGGAGGGCCAGCGGCCCGAGGGGGGCCGCGCTAGACATTAGCGAGGCGCCGACCGTCGCCCACCACAGGAAGAAGTGCGGGTTCCCGGCGGTCGTCGCCACCCCGGCGAGGAGGGGGCCGCCGCGAGGGGGGCTGGGTAGGCGCCCGCCCCTAGCCGCCAGCCCCGCGGCGGCCATGTAGATCAGCAGGAGGCCACCCGCGAGGCCCACGGCCCTCCTAACGTAGGCTGAGGAGAGGGGCTCGGCCAGGCCCAGGCCGATGGAGAGCGCCAGCGGCAGCTCCACGGCCCCGTGGCCCAGGGCCACCTTGGCCCCCGCCGCCCGGTCCCTATGGGCCTCGGAGACCGTGGCCACGAACATGGGGCCCGGGGACATTATCGCGGGGAGGGAGACGGCGGCGGTGAGGAGGAGCAGGGAGGGGAGCTCCGGCTCCGCCACGGCGCCTCACCGAGTCGGCGCCCCTCCCCGGCCGCCCAGCGCCCGCCAGTGGGTGCTGAAGAGCTCCGCCGCCCTGGCCATCTGCTCGGGGTAGAGCTCCGCCATCCTCTCGAACATGGCCTCCACCGACTCCTCGTCCCTCACCACCCTGAGGAGCCTCAGGAGGGCCCCGGAGCGCGCACCAGCCCCGCAGGGGGCCTCGAAGGCGATCCCGTGCCTATATAGGCCGAGGGAGGCTATCTTCGGCGACGGGGAGC
>JAWAOK010000059.1:0-5572 GCA_038894875.1 Candidatus Nezhaarchaeales archaeon | reverse complement strand
CCCCGCCGTCGAGATAGGGTGGCTCAATGTCACGTCTGGCTGGAGCCCAGGCACGACGGTCACGCTCACCTTCGAGGGCTTAATTAGGGCGACGCTAGTCGACGCCCTGAGCGTCCCGCTGGGAGGCCAGCTAGTGGTCGCGAGGGCCGCCGGCGGCCTGGGCGCAGGGAAGGCCATCGCGTCCAGCTTCTCCGACGCGTCCGGCCTCGCTGAGCTCGTCCTGCCCAACGCCACGGCCCCCATTAGGTACGCTGTCTACGATGAGGCCGCGGGAGAGTTCGTGCTGACTGAGACCAATACGACGGACCTCTACGTCTACTGGACCAGGGACGGCAGCCCCTCAGAGGTCATGATAGGCGGAAGGAGCGCTGTGTCCCCGTCCTCCCACGTGCTGATCCCGTGCGCCGTCTTCTACGCCAAGTTCCTGCTGGTCAGCGACACCGGCAGGGCCCTGGAGAGGGCCGCCCTCAAGCCCGCTGAGCCGATGCCCATCAGGGTGACCTACTACCTGGCCGGCCGCGCCCGCCCGGACATCTTCAGCCTAGAGGGCTTCGCGTTCGACAACGCCACCTTCAGGGTGGACAGGTGCCCGATAGGCGAGTACCTCATAGAGGCCTGGTGGCCTAGGAAGGCCATCAAGGTCTACGAGGCCCTGACGCCGATCGAGAGCAACATACCAGGCCCAGGGGCGGTCGAGGTGGCTAGGAAGCTCAAGTGCCTAGTCTACGACATAGTCCTCAACTTCAAGACGCCCAGGGGCACGGCCTGCGCCAACGCCACGGCCACCGTGAAGTGGCCTCAGGGCGTGGTCACGACCGAGGTGAGCGACCTCAACGGCAACGTGGCCCTAGTCAACGTCCCAGTGGGCAAGCTGACGGTGATGGGGCTGACGTGGCGCGGCTTCAGCGCCATAATCGCCCCCAAGGAGATGGACATAGCCAGCACCACGACGTACTACCTAATGGCAGACAACATAGTGACCCTCAACCTGAGGGTCCTGGGCGCTAGGGGCCAGGGCCTGCCCTACGCAGCCGTCGCGGTCGAGAGGGTCCTGTCGACAGTAGCCGACGAGTCCGGCCTGGCAGTAGTCGAGCTGCCGAGGCTATCGTACACAGTGAGCGCGATGTACAAGGGCAAGTCGGCTAGCAAGACCATAGACCTGACGAAGCTGGCGCCCGGGGTCACTGAGTACTCCGACAAGATAGAGCTCGACGTGTGGATGGAGCTCTTCGGCTACGCGATGTCCGCCGGCGAGTTCGCGCTGTCCATAGTGCTGCTGATCATAGTCGCCTTCATAATAGCCTTCATAGTCCACGAGTACGTGGTCTGGCGCAGGAAGCGCATAGCGGCCGCCGTAGTGAAGACGTAGCCCCCTCAACCCACCCCCTTCTTTACCTTCGCCCCAGCCGCGGGGCTCAGAGGAAGCTTCTTAATTGCCCCTCCCCCACTAGGGGGCCGTATGCTTAGCGCCGAGGGCCCCCTCCCCGCCCTGGCCGTAGCCCTCGCGGCCGCCTCCACCTCGGCCCTGCTGGCGCACCTCCTCACCCCGGCCGTGATCGAGAGGCACAGGGCCCTGGGCATCGTGGGGGTGGACTGCCACAAGCCCGGGGCCCCCGAGGTCCCGGAGATGGGGGGCCTCTCCATAGTCGCGTCCACGGCGGCCGGCGCCCTCGTGGTGATCCTGGCCGCCCCCTGGGAGAGGGTGCGGGCGCTGGCCTTCCTAGCCACCTTCCTCTCGGCCGCCGCCGTGGGGGCCTACGACGACCTCAGGGTCCTGGGCGCGCTGACTAAGACTGCGCTCACGGTCCTCTGCTGCCTCCCCATCGTCCTGGCCGCCCTCGCCTGCCCGAGCGAGGTCCCCATCGGCAGGCCCGTCCTGCCCCTCGTGGGCCCCCTGAGGCTGACCATAATCTACTGGGCCCTCCTCCCCCTCTCCATAGCCGTCCCCGCGAACGCGGTGAACATGATAGACGTCTTCAACGGCGTCATGCCCGCCACCAGCCTCCTGGCCTCCCTCTCCCTCCTGGCCTCGGGCCTCCTGCTGGGCAAGTGGACGGCCGTCTACCTATCCGCCCCCCTGATAGGCTCGCTGGCGGCCTACTACCGCTTCAACAAGTACCCGGCCAAGGTGTTCTCGGGCGACGTGGGCAGCCTCTCCGTGGGGGCCGCCATAGGTGCCATAGCCGTCCTGTCTGGGCTCGAGGTGGTGGGGGTCGTGGCCCTCATGCCCCACATAACCAACGCCTTCCACAGCCTAGCTAGCGCGGGCGGGCTCTTCGAGCGCAGGGAGCGCCGCGCCAGCCCGATAGTGGTCAGGGGGGACGGGCTGCTGGAGGCCAACCCCTCCCCGGAGGCCCCCCTCACCTTGGCCAACCTGATCCTATCCACGGGCCCCCTGAGCGAGAGGGAGGCGGCCAGGTGCTTCGTGGCCCTCTCCGCCCTCTCCTCCGCCCTGGCCGTGGCCACGGCCGCCCTGATGCCGGTTAGGCTCTAGGAGGGGGGCTCGGTGCTCAGGAGGGTCGCCCCGCTGGCCGGGATAATGGCCTTCGCGTGGCTGACCATGCTGCTGCTCTTCATCGCCATAGAGAGGCTCATAGTCCCCCTCCCCCCGCTCCCGCCCCACTTGGGCGGGGCCTCGGCCTCGGGCGCGCTGAAGGCCCTGGCCTCCTTCTCCCTAGCCGCGGCCTGGCTCTACGCTTGGCGCAGGCTGGTCCTCGCCTACCGCAGGAGGGCCCTCAGGCGCTCGAGAGCCACTCCTCCACGTGGCTAGCCACCACCTCCACCGGGTCCTCCATGGACTTGAGGGCCTCCTCAGCCCTCCTCACCTGCCTCTCCACCCACTCCCTCGGCCTATCTAGGACCTCTAGCGAGGCCTCCAGGGCCTCCTCCACGCTCCTCGCCCTCCTCACTAGGCCCAGGGAGGCCATGTAGGCCTCCACCTCCAGCCCCTCGACTGGAGTGCACGAGATCGCCGGCGTCCCCAGCAGGGCGGCCTCCCAAGTCATGGTCCCTCCCCAGCCTATGAAGAGGCAGGCCTTGGAGAGCAGGCCCACCCCGTCCACCACCCTAGCCGGGACCGAGGCCCTCCCGCGCAGCCTCTCCCTCAGCCTGGCCGCCTGCCCCCCGTACCTAGCCAGCACGACTATCTTGAAGCCCGGGGCGGCCCTCGACAGCCCCTCGACCACCTCGACCAGGCTCACTGAGGCCCCCTTGGGCATGTAGGAGGCGTACTCCTCAGCGGCCCTGAGCACGACCAGCCTCCTCCTCCGCACCGGCCTGGCCGCCCCCCTCAGCCAGGCCGCCGCGTCTACGGCGTCGTACTGGACCACGGCGTCAGCCGAGATCCCGTAGCGCGTCCACCTCTCGACCGGGATGCACTTGGGGGTGAAGAGCCTCCTCGAGAGGGGGACCGTCAGCCTGGCCACGGCCTCCGCGTGGGGGCTGTCGTTAATGCAGAAGTGGGGCACGGCCAGCCCGTAGGCCACCCTAGCGGCCTCAGGGGAGCTGAAGGAGATCGCTAGCTCCGGCCTCCACCCCCTAACTAGCTTTAGGAGGCGGTAGGCCCTGAGGAGGCTGGCCCTCAGCTTCCCCTCCAGCTCCGGCCCCCCGTAGTAGCCCACGGGGACGCACTCCATGCCCACCACCCTAGCCAGCCCCTCGACCTCCCTCTGCCTCCTCGCCGTAATTAGTACCTCGAGCCCCCGCTCCTTCAGGCGCCTGGCCAGCCTATCGAAGAGCCTCACTTGCTTGGGGGTGTTCACGTCTATCCAGACGCGCCCCACCCTCGCCCCCGGCCCCGGCCCGGGCGAGGCCTTTTTAGGCTTGCCCCCCAAGGCCCTCTCGGCTTGAGGGGCCTGCTCGACCTAACCGCTGAGCAGGTGCGCGAGGCCGCCCTCAGGGGGGAGCTGACGGTAGCGGTCGTCGGCTGCGGCTGGATGGGCCTGCCCACGGCCCTCCTCTTCGCCGAGGCCGGCGCCCGCGTAGTGGGGGTGGTCAAGACTGAGAGGGAGCTCTCCATGCTGAGCCGGGCCGAGCCGACCATAGCCGAGCCGGGGGTCGGGGAGCTGCTGAGGAGGCACGTGGAGTCCGGCAGGTTCAGGGTGACTATGGACGCCTCGGAGGCCGCCAGCGAGGCGGACGCCTCCTTGATAATAGTGCCCACTCAAGTGGGGAGGGGGAAGAGGCCGGACTACTCGGCGCTCGTGGACGCGAGCGGGCGGGTGGGCCTGGGCCTCAGGAGGGGCTCGCTAGTAGTCGTCGAGAGCACCGTGGGGCCAGGCGTGACGGAGGAGCTAGTGAGGCCTGAGCTAGAGAGGGCCTCGGGCCTCGTGGCCGGCGCGGACTTCGGCCTAGCCTACAGCCCCATCAGGGCCAGCGCGGGCTCCGTCCTGAGGGACCTAGTCAGCTACCCCAGGGTCGTGGCGGGGGTCGACGAGAGGAGCTGCAGGGCCGCCCAGGCGCTCCTGGGCCTCATAGTCAGGGGCGGCTTCGTGAGGGTCAGGGACGTGAGGACGGCGGAGGCGGTCAAGCTCTTCGAGAACATATATCGGGACGTGAACATAGCCCTGGCCAACCAGCTCGCCCTCTTCTGCGAGGCGGCGGGGATAGACGTGCTGGAGGCCATAGAGGCTGCCAACACCCAGCCCCACTGCAGGATCCTGAGGCCGGGGGTCGGGGTCGGGGGCCACTGCCTCCCCTCCAACCCCTACTTCCTACTGGAGAAGGCGAGGAAGCTCGGAGTGAGCCTAGACTTAATTAGGCTGGCTAGGAGGATAAACGACTCCATGCCCCTCCACACCATCAAGCTCATCACCTCCGCCCTGAGGGCGTGCGGGAAGACGCTGAAGGGCTCTAGCGTGGCCATACTGGGGGCCTCGTTCAAGGAGCACGTCAAGGACGCTAGGCACTCCCCCTCGCTCAAGCTGGCCGAGGGCTTGGTGAAGCGGGGGGCCAGGGTGTCGATCTACGACCCCCTCTTCTCCCCGGAGGAGCTGGAGGCCCCGGGGGCCAGGGTGGCCCCCAGCCTAGAGGCCTGCGTCGAGGGGGCCGACTGCGTCGTAGTGGCCGTGGCCCACGAGGCCTTCAAGTCCCTCGACCTAGAGCGCCTAGCTAGGCAGGTCAGGATGCCCGCCGCCGTAGTCGACGGGCGCCAGGTCCTAGACCCCCCCTCAGTGAGGAGGGCCGGCTTCGTCTACGCCGGGGTCGGGAGGGGCCTGCTTGCGTAGCCTGAGGGTGGCGGTCGTGGGCTGCGGCCGCTGGGGCCTAGCCCACGCCAGGGCCCTCAGGGAGGTGGAGGGGGCCGAGCTCGTCGCCGTCTCCGACGTGGACCCTAGTAGGGCTAGGGCGGCCGGGGCCAAGTACGGGGTGGAGTGGTTCACGAGTAACGAGGAGCTCTTTAAGATCGAGGGCCTGGACGCAGTCACCATATGCACCCCTCCCTCCACCCACGCAGAGGTGGCCCTCTCAGCGATTAGGCGCGGCCTCGACCTATTGGTCGAGAAGCCCCTGGCCACGGCCTCCGAGGACGCCCTCAGGGTGGTCAGGGCGGCCGAGGGGGAGGGCGTGGGTCTAA
>JAWAOK010000058.1:0-5909 GCA_038894875.1 Candidatus Nezhaarchaeales archaeon | reverse complement strand
GGGTCTGGTACCCCCTCTCCCTCACTAGCCTCGAGACCTTCATCGCCTCCCCCTCGGCCCCCCTCCACATCCCTGAGAGGATTAGCGGATCTCCGCAGCACCCCTCCTCGGGCCCCAGCAGGGCGAAGTCGACCCCCGCCAGCCTCATTATGTCCACGCAAGCCTTGGCAGCCTCTGGCAACCTAATTCCAGTGGTGCAGCCGACCCATAGAAGGACCTCGGCGGGCCTGCCCACCTTCACCTCCCCCACCTCCTCGAGCCACGCCCACCTCAGCTCGCTCGGGGCGGCGAACGGGTTGCCAGTGGCGGCCACGTTAGAGGCCATCGACTTAAAGGCCTCTGGGGCTAGGCCGCGCTCAGCCAAGTCCCGCCTAGCGGCCATGATCGCCCTGAAGGTCTCGAGCTCTGGGAAGCCGCCCCCCAAGCACCTCACGAAGCAGGCTCCGCATAGCGTACACGTATAGATGACGTCGACTAGCTTGGGAGTGGCCTTGAGCTCGCCCGCCTCCAGGCCCTTAACTAGGAGCAGCCTACCCTTCGAAGTCCACGTCTCGACGTAGTTGTAGAATGGCGCTACGCTGCAGTACCCTGAGCACACCCTGCACTCGCGGCACGCCGCCACCTGCCTAGACTTGACTATCGCCTCTATCGCCAACCCTAGCCTCTTGAAGGCGCTCGCCCCCGCCCTAATGGCCTCCCCCACTACCTTAGCCGCAGCCTCACTGCGCCTCTCTTCTAAGGCGGACGCCATCGCGTCAAGCTCCTCCAGGTCCGGGGGAATGAAGGGGTCGACGACGACCTCCCCCTCCGCCCACTCGCCCCCCCTAACCGCTGGGCGGGGGCCGCCCAGGCCCAGCAGCTTAGCCACCACTGCCTCGGCGGCCTCGGGCCTCACCTTGACCACGAGGCTGGGCCTGCGCTCGGGCCCCGGGCTCAGGGGCCTCTCTCTGGAGTATACGTACAAGTCCTCCTCGTCCGTCGAGGCCTCTAGAACCCCCTCAATCCCCCTCACTCGGCTCAGGAGCTCCTCGCTAACGTCCGCAGACGCCCGCCTGCCCAACTCGCCCACCAAGGACACTTGCTATTAGTTTACTTAGGAAAAGGGTGGTGTTAATGCAATTAATGGCTTATATGGGGATCCTCCTGACGATCTCTGAGTAGCGCTCGACCGCCGCCCTCTTCCTCAACAAGTTAGCGGCCGTCGGCTCCAGGTACTCTATGGCGTGAGTCAGGCAGAACCTTGCGCACTGCGGGTTGCCGTTGCAGAGGTCGCACTTAACTACCTTCCTCGTCCTAACGTCCAAGCTCACCCCTCCCAGCGGGCAGCTCACCATGCACAACTTGCAGCCCACGCACTTGTTGTAGTCTATCACCATGGCCCCCGTCGACGCGTCTCTGGAGATGGCCCTCATTGGGCACACGGCCTCGCATATGGGGCTCTCGCAGTGCTGGCAGACCATCGGCACGTATATGCCGACGCCCTCCCACTTGACCACCCTCACCCTGGACCTGTACGGGTTGATTGACTTCTCGTGGTAGAGCGAGCACACGACCTCGCACAGCCTGCAGCCGGTGCACTTCTCAGGGTCTACAACCAAGACCTTCTGCACCAACTACACCCCCTATAGCTTGTGGCTCGGCTCCTTGTCTAGCCCGAGCCTCTTGAGGGTCTCGGGCTTGGGCACGCCGTTGCGGTCCCAGCCGTGGAGGTCGTAGTACTCGTCGAGCATCTCGTCGAACTTCGCCCTATCTATGTAGCGCCCCTTAGCTATGGGCAGCCCAGTCGGGCAGGGCTCCTTGTAGTAGCGCTCTGGGAGGTAGTCGTCCTTCCGCGAGAGGCCCTCGCGGACTAGGAACATGCGCTCGATGTTATATATCCTCTCCCCGATCTCCATCAGCTCTGCCTTAGTGAACTCGAGCCCCGTGGCATAATATATGAGCTTAGTCCACTCCTCCCACTTGGGCGCCGTGGCTGAGATGAACGCGGTGTGGTACTTACAAATGCCCAGCGAGTCCACGACTGCGTAGAGCTTCTCCTGCCAAATGACCATCTTCGCCTTCCCTTGGTAAGAGGCCCAGGTGGACACTAGGCCCGTCGTCTCGTAGATCTGCTCCAGCACCTCCACCGGCAGCCCGTAGAGGTCTATGGCCGGCCTGCTCCTTAAGTGGTCCGCCCCCCTGGTGGCAGTGGCTATGTTGAGCGCTAGGCTGGGCGTGGGCCTCTCGTCAGAGTGGAGGTTGCTCATCCCCTTGATTTGGATGCAGTAGTATGCCGACTCCGGCCCGAACTTCTCAATGGCCAGCCTGGGGCCGTCTGCCAGCACGTCCCCTATCCCCTTCCTGTACGCTATCATCTCTACGAGCTGGAACACTAGATCCGGGTCCCCCCAGCGCAGCTTAAGGCCGCCCGTGTCCTCGTCGTCTATTATCCCCTTCTCGTAGAGCTCTATCGCCCAAGCTATCATGGACCCCGTCTCTAGAGTGTCTAGGCCCAGGCTGTTGACTAGGTGGTTGCCCACGAGCACGTACTCCATGCGGTTGCAGCCCACCTCAGCCCCGAAGGCCCCCAGCGAAGTGTACTCCGGCCCCTCATTGTAGAACGTCCCGTACTTGGGGTCGCTGTATATGTATCGGTGGCGGCAGTGGACCACGCAGCCGTAGCAGCCGGCCGTCCCGATGGACCACTTATCTATGTTCTGGGGCTCCAGCAGCTCAGCGTAGTGTAGCTGGTTCGCCTGGAAGTTGCGGACCCTCACCCCTCCCCACGTGTTCGTGTAGTTCCATATCACCATGGTCCCCCACTTCCCACTGGCCCTCCCCCACCTGCTCTCAGCCATGTGCTTATTCAGCTCGTAGGCGTAGTCCAGGAACTCGTCGGGGTACTTGAGCTCTATATCCATGGTCCCCCTGGCGGCTATCGCCTTCAGCCTCTTGCTCCCCATCAAGCACCCCATGCCGGTGCGTCCGCCGGAGTTCTTGAGACCGGTCATGACGTTCGCAAAGCGGACTAGGTTCTCCCCGGCCGGCCCTATCACCATGCTCTTCACGTCCGGGTCGCCCAAGTCCCTCCTTATCGCCTCCTGGGTCTCGAAGACCTTCATCCCCCACAGCCCCGTCGCGTCCATGAACTCTATCTCCCCGTCGTGGACCCATAGGAAGGTGGGCTTCTCAGCCCTCCCCTTAATTACTAAGTGGTCGAAGCCAGCCAGGCGAAGCTCCGGGGCGAAGAAGCCGCCCATGTTAGTGCTGCCGATTATACCGGTGAGGGGGGACTTGCCCCCCACGTGAGTCCTCCCAGCCGCTAGCGGGGTGCCTACTAGGAGGCCCGCGCTCACGAGCAGCACGTTGTCGGGGCTTAGCGGGTCCACCCCCTTGTCGACATGGTTGTATAGCAAGTACATGTCCAGCCCGCGGCCGCCTAAGTAGAGCCTCCTCATCTCCAGCGGTATGTCGCGCACCTTGACCTCTCGCTTAGTCAAGTCTACGTAGGCTATCTTGCGCTTGAGCACCATCCCCCATCACTCCGGCCACTTGGCCGGCCCCCTAATTAGGGGCTGATCTGGGGCCACCCAGGCTATCCTGTACTCAATGTTGCACTTGGGGCACGCGGCCCTCTCCGCCCTGGGCTCGACGGGGATGCGGTAGAAGCAGTTGCAGCACCTGACGACCAGCCCGGCCTTTCTAATCGAGCTCATCCGCTCACTCCAGAGATTACCCATTAAACGGGTACAGCTTAAATCTCTTCGTTGAGTCTAAGTTGGAGGAGGCCCCCGTCCCCCCGGGCGCTAGTGCATAGCCTTAGCTAGGCCCCTCCCACCACTTCGCTCGATATGAAGACAAAGTCCCCGTCCTTTAATTCAAACGACGGCTTCCTTAGGCTCATCCCATTGACGAGGAGCAGGACCTCTCTGTTGATGCTACCGTCCTCAGCAATCAATTTTGTAAAGGGGCCCCCGTAGAGCTCACCGAGCTTAGCCACTAGGTCCCCTACGGTGGAGCCGTCCGGCAGGTCTAGGTCGAGCTCCCTCGCTCTCGCTGCCTCGCGGTAAATGGAGGCTAAGGAGACCCTGACCCTCAAGCCCCCACTCCTAGCCGTGGCCTCAGGTTTAAAGCTGCTGCCCGCGCGAACGCCCTCAGTGAGCGCCACGTGTAGCTTAGGCTCCTATGTATGATTATATATGACGGCGGGCGGCGTAAATACGGCCTCGGGCAATAGCCATAGAGGCCCCACCCCCCTCTTAAGCGCCCCCGTGCATGGCTACACTCAGGGGGCAGGGCACATAAAGGCTTAGGAGAGATTATGGAATGCAAAGGGCTAGGAAGAGATAGGAGTCCATATGTCCTACACTTTCACTTCATAGAAAGATATAAATATAAGATCTGAAGTCAATATGTTTGGGTGTCGTTACGTCCTCTACTGAGTCGCGCAAAGTGCAAGTGGGGGCTGGGGGGAGCTACCTCCTGGTCCTACCTAAGGAGTGGGCCCGCAGGACGGGGCTCAAGAAGGGGGAGAGGCTGGACATAATCATCGAGGAGGACGGGTCCCTGCGCGTGGTCCCGGCCTCCTTAGTTAGGAAGCCGGTGCTGCGCGAAGCCGTGATTGAGCTAGAGCGCTTAAACAACATTAAGTGGCTCGACCGCTACATTAAGGCCGCCTACATGCAGGGCTACGACATAGTGTCGGTGACTTCCAAGGATAGGATGCCCCCTGAGGTCAGGGCCGCCGTCAGGACCTCCATGTTGGACATAATTGGAATGGAAGTAGCTGACATACAGCCGAATAAAGTTACGCTCCGCATATTAGTCGACCCGCTAAAGTTCCCGCTGGCGGAGCTCAAGGAGAGGATGTTCTCGCTACTCCTGTCCATGGCCAACGACCTGGCCCTCTTCCTCGAGAGGGGGGAGGAGGGGGCCCTCCAGGACGTAGTGGACAGGGAGAAGGAGGTGGCTAAGCTCTATAGGCTAATGATTAGGCAGTCGGTCCTCTCCATAAGGGATAGGGAGGTGGCCAAGGCGGTCGGGGTCGCCAGGCCCGAGGACGCCCTAACCAACGTAATGGTGGCCAGGGACTCCTTTAGGCTCGCCCTGCTCTCGTCTAGGGCAGCGAGCACCCTCCTGTCACTAGGGGGCAGGCCCCTACCTAGCGAGGTGGCCAAGCTCCTCCTCGACATGTCTAAGGAGGTCGCTTCAATGCTCAGCTCAGCCTTCCGCGCAGCCTCACTGGGCGACCAGAGCCTAGCCCACTCAGTCATAGACTCAATGGATAGAGTGAGGCGACTCGACGACGAGATCTCAAAGAGGCTGATGGAGCTTAAGGAGGGCGCGGAGATCGCCCCCTCCTTGAACGCAGTGGCCAAGGACCTTAGGAGGATGGCGGGCTGCGCCGTGGCCGTGGCCGATAGCGTAGTGACCGGGGCCTCCCTGTAGGGAGGCCTAGCGGATCCCACGCCCACTGGCTACGCGCCCGCCCGGCTGGGGCGGCACCCCTTTAATCCCACCTCCCCGCCCCTCCCCCTAAGTTGAGGGTAGTCCCTGTCATAGACTTGAGGGGGGGCGTGGCCGTTCACGCCGTCAGGGGCGAGCGCAGCCAGTACAGGCCCGTGAGGAGCGTCCTGGCCAGCTCGCCCGACCCGCTGTCCCTAGGGGCCTCCTTTAAGTCGATGGGCCTTAGCGAGCTCTACATCGCCGACTTAGACATGATAGAGGGCGCCGGGGACAACTTAGCAGTCGTAGCTGAAGTAAAGCGCAAGCTTGGCCTGCGCCTCTTAGTCGACGCGGGCGTTAGCTCCCCCGACGCGGCCGAGAGGCTGGTCGGATTGGGAGTCGATGAGGTGGTCGTTGGCACCGAGACTCTGAGCGACTTGGCTGAGCTGAGGGAGGTGGCCAGGGCCGTGGGCGACAGGGTGGCC
>JAWAOK010000057.1:0-6081 GCA_038894875.1 Candidatus Nezhaarchaeales archaeon | reverse complement strand
CCTACTTAATCCTCCTCTGCCTATTGAGCTTTTTAGTCTGCCAGCTGTACTTACGGAGCCTGCTGCTCCTACCGAAGCCGCAGGCGGCGCAGTATCGCTTAGTTAAATTGAAGGAGCGGCGGCCGCACCTCCTGCACCTAATGTGCGTCCTCCCGCGCCCGTGCTTTCCAAACGAAGTCGTGCCCTTGACCAAAGCCCACACCTATATGGCGGGGGAGACGAGGACCACGTTGTCCCCCCTAATTAGCACTAGGCCCAGCTTCTTCACTTCTCCATTCTGCCTAAGCTCCTCGGCCCCCTCTAGGACTAAGTTCAGGTGCTGGTCGAAGCTCCTTAACTTCCCCCTGAGCTCCCTCCCGCCCTTCAGCTTGATGAGGACGTCGCTGCCCAGCGAGGCGTTTAATAGGCTAACGGTAGTCATCTCTGCCATCGCGCTATCATCTTAGTCTGGACAGCTTTCAATATTAAAGCTTTTTGATTGGCCGCGCCAAGCAGTAGCGCTGGTGCCCCTTGCCGGTGCAGCGGCACCACCTGAGGAAGAGGGACGTCAGGGAGCTCTTAGAGAGAGTCAGGAGGGACCTCCCCAACCTCCCCATCGACGAGTCGATGGGCTCTGGCAGCTGGGAGGTGGCCAAGCTGCGCGATGCTAAGGTCTTCATTAAGGACGGCGTCCCGCTCCTCATCGAGACCGAGGGGAGGCTAATACCGTCCACCTACGCGGCCGAGGCCTGCAAGTACCCCAGGGTGGTGGTGGACTCGGGCGCCGTCCGCCCTATAGTGAGGGGGGCCGACGTAATGGCCCCGGGGATAAGGGGGGTGGAGGGGCCCATGGAGGCCGGGGACGTAGTGGCGGTGGCTGAGGAGGAGGCTGGAAGGGTCATAGCCGTGGGGGTGGCCCTGATGAGCAAGGGGGAGGTCCTTGAGGTCAGGAGGGGGAAGGCGCTGAAGGTACTTCACAGGGTGGGTGACGAGGCGTGGAGGCTGGGGCAGGCCCCTCGTTAGGTAAGCTTTAAATAAAGGACTTTGGAAAAAGGGAGCGGCTGCTTCTACGCGACGCCAAAGGTGTCGCGCGTGAGAGTGGCTAGGACCGGGACCACGACCGTGGGTATAGTATGTAGCGACGGGGTAATACTAGCTACGGACAGGAGGGTCACGTCAGGCTTCTTCATAGCAAACAAGAGGGGGAAGAAGATCTACAAGATAGAGGAGCACATAGCAGCTACGATTGCTGGGGTAGTGGCCGATGCTCAGATGCTAATGGATAGGCTAAACGCCCAGGCCAGGCTCTATAGATTAATGAATGGCAGGCGAATCAGCGTCAGGGCCGCCGCGACCCTAGCCTCCAACATACTCTTCGGGTCTCGGTACTTCCCACTAATCCTCCAAGCCATAGTGGCGGGGGTCGATGACGAGGGGCCCAGCATGTACAGCCTGGACCCCTTCGGAACGATGACTAGGGAGCGCTACATAGCCACTGGATCGGGCTCCCCCATGGCCTTGGGGGTGCTCGAGGGAGGCTATAGGGAGGGGATCAGGATCGAGGAGGCGCTACCTCTAGTGTGCAAGGCAATGACCTCCTCCATGAGGTGGGACCCCGCCAGCGGAGAGGGCTTCGACGTGGCGATCATAACGGAGAGGGGCATTGAAGAAAGGGCCGGGGAGGGCCTGCCGGAGGCCTACTTTAGGTAGGCGGTGGGCGGCTAGGTAGGTCCTATGCACACCTTCAGCAGCCTCGCCTCCGTAAGGGAGGAGCTGCTCCAGCTCATTCCGAAGGAAGCTGGGGTGACTAATGTAGAGTTCGAAGGGCCTGAGGTCGTTGTGTACGCCAAGAACCCCGCGGTATTAATGGAGGACGATAACTTAATGAGGAGTTTGGCTAAGTCGTTGAAGAAGAGGGTCGTCTTAAAGACGGACCCGGAGGTGAGGCTTGACGAAGAGGAGGCCAAGAAGCTAATACTGGAGCTAACCCCGCCCGAGGCTGAAGTAACTAACGTAATGTTCGACAAGGTCATGGGCGAAGTCATTATAGAGGCTCGCAGGCCCGGGCTAGTCATAGGGAAGGGGGGCTCCCTCTTACGCCAAATACTCGCGAGGACGTGCTGGAGGCCTGTCGTCCGCCGAGTCCCTCCCCTCCACTCGAAGATAGCCCACCAGGTAACTCGCTTCATTTACAAGAACAGTAAGTACAGGCAGAAGATACTCAGGAACATAGGGTTGCGCATACACCGCTCGGCCCTACTCAAGGAGGGGGAAGTGGCCGTCGAGGCGCTGGGCGGCTTTCATGAAGTAGGCCGCTCAGCTCTCTTAGTCAGGGCGGGCGAGACCAGCGTTCTAATCGACTGCGGGGTCAAGCCGAGCGCCTCCTCCCTATCTGAGGAGTTCCCCGCCCTCTGGCGCGTTGACGTCGACCGCCTGGACGCCGTAGTCATAACTCACTCCCACCTCGACCACTGCGGCGCCCTCCCGTACCTCTTTAAGTTCGGCTACAGAGGGCCCGTGTACTGCAGCAGGCCCACTCAAATGCTGGCGTCCCTAGTCCTGCTGGACTACTTAGACGTGGCCTCGAGGGAGGGCAGGGTGCCCCCCTACGACCTGAAGGACGTCAAGATGGCCCTGCTCCACATGATCCCCTTGAACTATGGGGAGGTTACTGACATAGCCCCCAACGTTAGGCTGACCCTGCACAACGCCGGCCACATCCTGGGCTCCTCCATGGTGCACCTCCACATAGGCGACGGCATGCACAACATCGTCTATACTGGGGACTTTAAGTTCGCCAAGACTAGGCTCCTCGAGGCCTCCGCCTTCACCTTCCCCAGGCTCGAGACGCTAATTATTGAGAGCACCTACGGGGCCGCTAATGACGTGATGCCGGCAAGGCAGCAGACCGAGGAGCTTTTCATCCAGGCCGTAAATAGGGCCCTGGGGAGGGGGGGAAAGGTCCTCATCCCCGTACTATCAGTAGGTAGGGCGCAGGAGATCATGCTAGTACTTGCCGAGGCCATCTCTCAAAGATTGATACCCTCAGTCCCCATATACGTCGAGGGGATGTTGCAGGAGGCGACCGCCATACACACCATCTACCCAGAGGAGCTAGCTAGAGAGGTTAGGCAGAAGATACTCTATGAGGAGAAGAACCCCTTCCTCTCTGAGAACTTCGTAACGGTCAAGAGTAGCAGGGCCAGGCCGGACATAGTCGAGGGGGAGCCCTGCATAATAATGGCCACCTCCGGCATGTTGAACGCCGGGCCTGCGGTAGAGTATTTCAGGCTGCTGGCGCCGGACGAGCGCAATAGCCTAATCTTCGTAAGCTACC
Source organism: Candidatus Nezhaarchaeales archaeon (assembly GCA_038894875.1). Taxonomy (GTDB): domain Archaea; phylum Thermoproteota; class Methanomethylicia; order Nezhaarchaeales; family B40-G2; genus JAOAKM01. Next base: position 2,765 of record JAWAOK010000057.1, on the reverse strand, counting down.
AGGCTGAAGGGACCTTAGGCAGGAAGGTGCAGAGCGGGGCTAAGGAAGTGGTGTTGAGCGGAGCCAACGGAAGGCCAGAAGTGGTTCAAGTTAAGTGCGAAGTAACTAGTATTGAGGGCTTCTCAGGACACAGCGACCGAAAGCAGCTCCTGAGGTTCGTTCAGCAGGTCCACCCGAGGCCCTCGAAGGTCCTCGTGTGCCACGGCGAGCCCTCTAAGTCGAGCAGCTTAGCAGGCGCCATCCATTACTACTTTAAGATTCCAGCCATCTCCCCCATGCGGCTAGAGACTATTAGACTAAGGTGACGATAACGTCGACCCATTTAATTAACCTCCCTAGGAAAGTACTGATCGGCCACGACGTCCTCAAGAACTTAGGGGACCTGTGTCTCGAGCTAAACCTAGCTAAAAGGTTAATTGTAGTGACGGGCGATAGAACCCTAGAGATAGCCGGGAGGGACGCGTTAAACGCCCTCTCGTCATCTAGGCTAGACTACGACTTGGTAGTCGTGGATGAGCCGAACGCCTCGTGGGTGGACGCCCTGGCCAATCGGGCGAGGGAGGATCGTCCCTCCGCCCTCATAGGCGTTGGAGGGGGGTCGATAATAGACGTCGCCAAGCTGGCCGCCTACAGGGCGGGGGTTGACTTCATCAGCGTTCCCACCTCTGCCTCTCACGACGGGATAGCATCGCCTAGGGCGTCAGTGAGGGGGCTCGGCGTCTACGGCTCTGTCCCAGCACAGACCCCCATAGCCATCGTAGCGGACACGGCCATTATTAAGAGGGCCCCCCGGAGGCTGTTGGTGAGTGGCTGTGGCGATGTTGTGGCCAAGCTCACAGCCACGCGCGACTGGCTACTGGCCCACCGCCTGAAGGGAGAGTACTATGGAGAGTACGCAGCCTCCCTGGCTCGCATGTCAGCTCGGCTAATAATGAAGAACGCCGTGGATCTGGCAAATATGAGTGAGGAGGGGGTGCGCGTCCTCCTCGAGGCCTTAGTATCCTGCGGGGTAGCCATGTGTATAGCCGGGTCGTCGCGCCCGTGCTCCGGCTCTGAGCATCAATTTAGCCATGCCCTCGACCTAGTCGCCAATAGGCCAGCCCTCCACGGCGAGCAGTGCGGGGTTGGAACGATAATGATGGCATACCTGCACGGCCTGGACTGGCAGAAGATAAGGTCCTTCCTAGAGGGGCTGGGTGCTCCAGTGAATGCGGAGGGGCTGGGCGCGTCGCCCAACGACATAGTCAAGGCACTTACGATAGCCCATAAGATAAGGGACCGCTACACAATCCTGGGCGAGACGGGGCTGTCGGAAGGGGCTGCATATCGCTTAGCTAAAGTGACCGGGGTCGTGGAGTGAGCAGCCTAGCGGAAGGGGCTAGGCGCATAGTCACCTTGGTAGGTGCCTCTCAGGCGAGAGTCGGGTACCGCTTCGTGCACCTGGGCCCCTCCAAACTTTGTACGGCGTGCAGGCTCTCCCACGTGTGCGTAGATGCCCTTGAGCCCGGCAGGATGTATGAGGTCGTGGCCGTTAGGAGGGTTAGGCACAACTGCCCCCTTCACGAAGGGGGGGTCGTGGCGGTCGACGTAATCGAAGCCCCGGTTGAGGCGGCCGTTCCACCGAAAGTTGCCGTTGAGGGCCTTACCATAAGCTACCGCCCGCTGGAGTGCAGCATTAAGGACTGCACCTTCGTGGAGCTCTGTAGGCCTAGGTGGCTGCGTGCTGGCGATAGGTGCAAAGTGGTTAAAGTGCTCGAGGCTAGGCTGTCCTGCCCGAGGGGGCTCAGCCTTGCGAAGGCGAGGCTGCTGAGGCTTCCGCCCTCTTAATAACGTAGGTCTCGCAGAACCTGACTACTGAAATTGAGGGCAGGTAGCGCTCTACGTCTAGCGCGAAGCCTCGCTTAGCGAACTGAACGTCCTCTAGAGTAAATGCCTCCTCAGGAAGCTCCACCTCCAGCACGCCTCCCTCGAGCTTTAGCTTGAACTTCTCCTTAGGCACCCTCCTCATTCTCCTATGCAGGAGCTCGAGGGCCTTCCTCAAGTCCCCCTCCACTTTAGATACAACCTTAAGCTCATAGACGATGAAGTGGCCCGCCAGGGGGTGGTTGAAGTCCAGCGTCACCCTGCCCCCTCCGACGCTCTTGACTACTCCGGTCCTCCCGTCCACCTCGACCTTCATCCCCACCCTCGGGACGATGCCCCTCTTAGTCAACTCCCTCGCCGGCAGGATCTTCACCTTCTCCGGGTCCCTTAGCCCAAAGGCCTTCTCGGGCGGGATCTCGACGACCTTCTCCTCCCCCTCCTCCATTCCAACTAGGGCCTCGTCGACCCCCCTCAGGACCCACCCCTCGCCGACGATTACCAACTGAGGTTCGTAGATCCCGTCCTCTCTATAGAACTTCTTGGCCTTCGCCACGTCCTCACGCGTTAAGTCTATTATCTCCCCGCTCTCCTTGACGCTGGCCACGTAGTCTACCAGCACAAAGTCCCCCCTTTGTATCGGCAAGCCCAACACCACGGCGTCTACGGCTCAAGGGGGATATAATTCTTTTAGCCCCCTCCTAAGCCCGCCCCGTCGCACTCTATCAAGGCCGGCTCCCCAAGCCCCCCCTCGACTCGAACCCCCACCCCTAAGAGGCGCCTCACTACCTCTATGCACGTCGCAGTGTGCAGGGTTAGCTCGCTCACCTTGAGCCTTGACCTCCCCCTGGCCATGGCCATGTACACAATTAGTTGATCGCCTAGGTGCTTGTCTACGGACGCCC
>JAWAOK010000056.1:0-6115 GCA_038894875.1 Candidatus Nezhaarchaeales archaeon | reverse complement strand
CCCGCCGCGCGCCGAGGGGCCCCGCAGGCGTAAGTGATAAGTGGGCACGGCGCGGGCCTCTTTTGGGAGAGGCATGGCTAGGGTGTGGAGGGACGAGGACGTCAGCCTAGAGCCGCTGAGGGACGAGGTCGTGGCCATCATAGGCTACGGGAACCAGGGGCAGGCCCAGGCCAAGAACCTGAGGGACTCGGGGGTCAGGGTCATACTGGGGGTGAGGATGGACGAGACCCGCCTCCAGGCCGAGAGGGACGGCTTCGAGGTCTACGACATAGACAAGGCGGCCGAGCTGGGCACCATCATCTGCTTCCTAATCCCAGACATGGTCCACGCCGAGGTCTACGAGGCCTACGTGAGGGGCCGCCTCAGGCCGGGCAAGGCCCTCTGCTTCGCCCACGGGGCCTCCATCCACTGGGGCTGGGTAAGGCCCCCCAGCTTCGTGGACGTAATCATGGTCGCCCCCAAGGCCCCAGGCCAGAGGGTCAGGGAGCTCTTCCTAGAGGGCTTCGGGGCCCCGGCCCTAGTGGCCGTCCACCAAGACTACACCGGCAGGGCCAAGCAGCGCGCCCTCGCCCTAGCCAAGGGGATAGGGGCCACGAGGGCCGCAGTCATAGAGACCACCTTCAAGGAGGAGGTGGAGACCGACTGGTTCGGGGAGCAGGTGGACCTGTGCGGAGGGGTGGATAGGCTGATACGCACTGCCTTCGAGGTCCTCGTCGAGGCCGGCTACCAGCCCGAGGTGGCCTACTTCGAGTGCCTCCACGAGCTCAAGCTCATCGTCGACCTCATCCAGCGCTACGGGATAGCCGGGATGTACAGGCGCGTCAGCGAGACCGCCCGCTACGGGGGGCTCACGAGGGGCGGGGTGGTGATAGGCGAGGGGGTGAAGGAGTCCATGAGGAGGGTGCTGGCCGACGTGCAGTCCGGCCGCTTCGCTGAGGAGTGGCTCGAGGCCTGGAGGAGGGAGGGGCCGGAGGCCTTCAACAAGTACATGAGGGAGCTCGAGGAGCACCCGATAGAGAGGGTGGGGGCGGAGCTGAGGAAGCTGATATTTAGGGAGCCCGGCCCTACCCCCTGAGCGCCTCCTTGAGGAAGGCCGCGACTATCGAGCCCACCTCCCCCTCGCGGCCGGCCCAGAAGTGGTCCGCCCCCTTGACTAGGACCAGCCTCCTCGGCTCGCCGACTACGTTCGCCACCTCCTCTGGGGTGGCGCCCACTAGCTCGTCCAGGTCCCCCCAGACGGCTAGCTTGGGCCTGTCGAAGCCCCTGAGCAGGCCGAAGTCGTACATGGCGAGCGGCGGGGAGATCAGGGCCAGGGCCCCCACCCTAGGGTCCTGGGCCGCCGCGTGAGCGGCCACGTGGGCCCCGAAGGAGTAGCCCGCCAGCCCGAGCCCACTGGGCTCGGGCGACTCCACGGAGCTCAGGAAGTCCAGCGCCGCCCTCACGTCCTCCACCTCCCCCACGCCTCCCCCGTAGGACCCCTCGCTGGCCCCGACCCCCCTGAAGTTGAACCTCAGGGCGGCGAGGCCCGACACCTCCAGGCTCCTACACACCTCTACGACTACGGGGTTGTGCATGGAGCCTCCGTAAAGCGGGTGGGGGTGGCAGACCACTACCGCCGGCGCCCTCCTAACGCCCGAGGGCACGTGGAGCACCCCCTCGAGCGTCAGGCCCCCGCTCTTGAAGGAGACCCCCCTCTCCACGCCTAGCCCCCCCTCCAGTATATGCGCTCCTCGCAGCTATCGCTGTAGGGCCTTATGTGCCCGTAGTTCCTCTCGAAGGCCAGCCTGGGGTTGAGCCTCTCGACCACGTACCTAGAGACCGGCTCTGAGACGTACCTACAGACGTACCTAGTGTCCAGCTTGAGTAGGAGGGCCAGCTTGAGCACTGGGCAGGGGTTCCTGGAGCGCGTCACGAGCTCCCGGCCGCTCAGCCTCACCACCTCCACGTCCTCCCTACGCAGCCTAAGGAAGCCTATGTAGAAGAGCTCGTAGACCTCGCTCAGCGACTCGGCCCTCCACGGCCTAATTAGCCAGAGGAGGGCGTAGAGGTAGAAGGAGAGCTTGGCCAGGAACAGCACTAACCTCCTCGCCGGCCCCGGGGGCGGGCCCATGCGAGCTCCCGAGGGGCGCGCGGGCCCCCTCAAGACCTAGCCCCTCGCCGCCCGAGCCGCCTCGAGGTACTTGAGGAGGTCGCTGAGGGCGTTCCTGGGCGGCGAGTAGCACTTCAGCTGCCTCCTTATCCTAGCTACGTCCAGTGGGCTCGGCTTAAATGGGTAGTTCCGCACCTCCTCCCCCGGCCTCTCGTTAGCGTAGGGCCTGTTGCAGCCCGGGCACCCGGACGTCATGAAGGGCTCCCCGCTCCTCACGACCTCCTCCAGAAGCGAGCTAGGGACGCCGAAGCCAACTATCTGGCCGAGCTCATTGAACTCGAAGTCCTCCGCGCACGCGTAGCCCGCGTCTATTAAGTAGCGGGCCAGCTGGACCCTCCGATACTGCCCCAGGCTAGGCCTGGCCCACCCCTCCAGCAGCGAGCCGGGCTCGGGGTAGAACGAGAAGAGGTGGGTCTCGGCCCCCGCGTCGCGGGCCCACTGGATGAGCTCGACGGCCTCCTCCTCAGTCTCCCCCAGGCCGACTATGAGGTGGACCCCCGCCTTCCCCTCCCCCACCGCCGAGACTGCGTCCACCACGCCCCTCCTGTAGACCTCCCACCTGTGCGGCCCCCGGGCCCCCCTGCCCCTCAGTAGGTCGAAGAGCTCGGGGGTGGCGCAGTCTATCGCCACGCCTATCCTGTCCGCCCCCTCCTCGGCCAGCTCCTCCATCCTAGCCTTAGTGAAGAGCGTGGGGGTCACTAGGGCCGACAGCGGCACCCGGAGGGACCTGTGGAGCCTGGAGACCACCTCCAGCTCGGCCTCGACGGCCTTTGGGTTAGTTATCGAGGCCACGCACACCCTGTAGGGCCTTAGGAAGCAGCCGCCCCTAACGGCCCCCCTGAGCCTGGCCTCCACCTCCTCCAGCCTCCTCAGCGGCCACTCCACCCTTATCAGGGTCTTGCACGCCGCCTCGCCGGCCGCCTCCCTGGCCTGGCCGCAGTAGAGGCAGTTCGCCCTGCACCCCTCGCTAAAGTGGAGGAGGAGGTTGATGCAGTAGAGCCGGGCCCCCCTGTAGAAGAGGCCCCTGCTGAAGCCCAGGGCCACGTCGGCCGCGGCGCTCAGCCTAACGAAGCTCGGGGACTCGGGGGCCACGGCTAGACCCTCGGCTCCTCGCTAGAAAGCTTTTACTTGGCGAGCCGCGAGCGGCGCGCTAGGCGGGTCGGCCTAGCTGCTCGAGGGCGCGGCCGAGGGCCCCCCCTCCTTGGCCTCCGCCTCCTTGAGCTCCCTCTCTATCTCCTTCTCTATCTCCTCGATGGGCTTGGGGGGCGGGGTGGTGGCTAGCGTGTAGCCTATCCAGGCCAGTATCGCGAACACGGCCACTATCGCGGCCGCCCCAGTGAGCTTGAGCACGAATATGTCCACTCCTGGCGGCAGCAGCCCGTGGGGGAAGTCGGGGAAGAACACTAGCCACAGGTAGGCCACTATCACCACTATCGACACTACGACCAGGGCGGCCCCAACGGCCTGGTCCTTGCTCAAGCCAGAGCACCGCGTAACTACCTTAAGCCATGGAGTTTGCTTAAAAGCTTTCCCCCCGCGCCCTCGGCGCTACTCTAATTAAGGCGGCCCCCGAGGCAGCGGAGGGCTTGGGGCCTCGCTGGACTCGCGGGCCTGGACTCGGCATCCTGCTCCTCGGCCTGACGAGCATGCTGGCCGACCTCAGCACTGAGATGGCCACCCCCGCCCTGCCCCTCTTCATAGCCTCCCTCGGCGGGACGGGGCTGGCCGTGGGCCTGGCCGGGGGCCTGGGCGACGGCGCCTCCAGCCTCCTCAGGCTCCTCTCAGGCTACGCGTCCGATAGGCTGAGGAGGCGCAAGGCGCTGGTCTCAGCCGGCTACCTCTCCTCCGCCCTCTGCAAGCTCCTGACCTCGCTAGCCGTCAGCTGGCCCCAGGCCGTGGGGCTCAGGGTGGCGGACAGGCTGGGGAAGGGGCTTAGGACCCCCCCTCGCGACGCCCTGATCTCTGAGTGCTCGCCCGCTGAGTCTAGGGGCAGGGCCTTCGGCCTCCACAGGGCCATGGACACGTCCGGGGCCGTGCTCGGCTCCCTGGCCGCCCTAGCCCTCTTGGGCTGGGCCGCAGTGGACTTCAGGACCCTCTTCGCAGTGGCCGGCCTCCTGGGCCTCCTGTCCCTGGCCCCCCTACTCTTCGTCAAGGAGCCTGAGCGGGGCCCGCGAGCCCCCCTCGGGCTGAGGGCCGCCCTCTCGGGGCTGCCCGAGGGCCTCAGGAGGGTCCTGCCCTTCACCACCCTCTTCGCCCTCGGGAACGTGGGCTGCATGCTGCTCATCCTCAGGGCCAGCGCGGCCTTCGGCGAGGGCCTAGCCATTGAGGCCCCGCTAGCGCTCTACCTAGCCTTCAACTGCATCTACGCCTCCTCGGCCTACTTCGTGGGGGCGGCGGCGGACAGGCTGGGGGAGGCTAGGGTGCTGGCGGCCGGCTACGCCACGGTGGCGCTGAGCCTAGCCTCCATGGCCTGGGCCCCCGGGCCCGCCTGGGTCGCGGCCTCCTTCGCCGCCTACGGCCTGGGCTTCTCTTGCGCCGACACCGTGGAGAGGGCCATCGTGGCCAGGGCCTCGGGCCCCATGAGGGGCGTGGGGCTGGGGGCCTACCACTGCCTATCTGGGCTGGCCTCCATGGCCGGAGGGGGCTTGGCCGGCCTCCTCTGGGACCTGGCCTCCCCCAGCGCGGCCCTAGCCCTCGGGTCGGCGGCTACGCTGGCCGCCGCGCTGGGTGTGTGGCGGGCTGCGCCGAGGGGCCTCTGAGGGGAAAGCTAGTTAGGCCTCCTAGCGCTGTAGCACTCGATGTCGGCGCCGGCCCTGAGGGAGGCCATGCTCTACGAGGCGCTCAGCGGCGGGAGGGTCCAGTGCCACCTATGCCACAGGCGCTGCGTAATCCCGCCGGGCTCCGTGGGCTTCTGCCGCGTGAGGCGCAACGTGGACGGCAGGCTCTACAGCCTAGTCTACGCCAAGGCCGTGGCCGCCAACATAGACCCGATAGAGAAGAAGCCACTCTACCACTACCGGCCGGGCTCGGCGGTCATGTCCATAGCTACCGTGAGCTGCAACTTCCGCTGCCAGTTCTGCGACAACTGGGTCCTGAGCCAGGAGGGGGAGGTGATGGGGAGGACTCTCCCCCCGGAGAGGGTCGTGGAGCTCTCAGTTGAGCACGGCTGCGACGGGATTAGCTACACGTACACTGAGCCCACGGTCTTCTTCGAGTACGCCTACGACACCGCTAAGCTGGCCAAGGGGAGGGGGCTCTTCAATACCTTCGTCACCAACGGCTACATGACTCCGGAGGCCGTCGACGCCATAGCCCCCTACTTAGACGCAGCTACGGTGGACTTCAAGGGCTCAGCGAACCCAGAGTTCTATAGGAGGCTCATGTCCGTGCCCAGCCCGGAGCCCATATTTGAGACGCTAGAGGCGATGAGGAGGAGGGGGGTCTTCGTAGAGGTCACCGACTTGATAGTCACTAAGTACGGAGACAGCCTGGAGGACGTCTACGCCCTGGCCTCTAGGGTCAGGGAGGTCCTGGGGAGGGAGGCGCCCTTCCACGTGCTCCGCTTCCACCCCGACTACCAGCTCATAGACGTGCCCTCGACCCCGATAGAGACGCTGGAGAGGGCCGCTGAGAAGGCGGCCGAGGCCGGCCTGAGGCACGTCTACATAGGCAACGTCCCCGGCCACAGGCTCGAGCACACCTACTGCCCGAGCTGCGGCGCCCTAGTCATTGAGAGGCACGGCTTCTACGTAGTCAGCGCCAGCCTCGAGGACTCTAAGTGCCCGAGCTGCGGCTACTCACTCAACGTGGTCGGCCCAGTCAGCCGGAGGAGGAGGGCCCTGTGGCTCTCCTTCGTGTAGCTCGCGTGGGGAGCGGTCGCGTCGGCCCTCTCGACGCACAGAGCCCGGCTGCCTAGCTGAATGAGCTGGGCTCTCGAGCGCTCGGCCACTTCCGCGATGGGCCGTG
>JAWAOK010000055.1:0-6455 GCA_038894875.1 Candidatus Nezhaarchaeales archaeon | reverse complement strand
CCACCACGGGCACCAGGGCCAGGGTGGAGGACCTCTGCCCGTCGAGCGGCATGTGCCCGCTCTGCATCGCCGACTGCCCGTTCCTCTGCGAGGTCTCCCTAGCTGCCTTCAGGGGCAGGGAGGCCCTGTACCCAGACCCCCTCTACTTCGGCAGGAGCACGGCCGCCTCGCTAAAGGACTACTGGATAGACTGGTCCCACTTCAACATACTCTCCAGCCTCACTGGCTTCAAGGGGATAGAGGAGGACCCTGACGTAGCGCTCTTCACCAACGTTAACGTGGAGACTGCGGTGGCCGGCGTGCCGCTCAAGGTCCCAGTGGTGCTCGGGGCCTACGGCTCTACGGAGGTGGCTAGGAGGTACTGGGACGGGCTGGCCGTGGGCGCCGCCCTCTCCGGCGTGATGATAGTCGTGGGGGAGAACGTCTGCGGCGTGGACCCGGAGGCTAGGATAGAGAAGGGGAAGGTGACGCGCTCCGCGGAGCTCGAGAGGAGGGTGAGCTCCTTTAGGAAGTTCTGGGACGGCAAGTACGGGAGCGTCGCGGTCCAGACCAACGTCGAGGACCAGAGGCTGGGCGTGGACGTGTACGCGATCTCCAAGCTCGAGGTGGACACGATCGAGAGGAAGTGGGGGCAGGGGGCCAAGGCGATAGGCGGGGAGATAAGGGTCGACAGCCTAGAGAGGGCGATAGAGCTGAAGCGGAGGGGCTACATAGTCATACCCGACCCGGAGGACAGGGACGTCCAGGAGGCCTTCAAGCAGGGGGCGTTCAGGACCTTCGAGAGGCACAGCCGAGTGGGCGCGCCTAGGGAGAGGGAGTTCGTGGAGGACGTGGAGTGGCTCAGGGAGCAGGGGGCCAGGAGGGTCGGGATAAAGATGGGCTCCTACAGGCCCGAGGCGGTGGCCTTCACGATGAAGGTGGCCTCGGAGGCCAAGGTGGACTACGTGGTCTTCGACGGGGCCGAGGGAGGGACGGGCATGAGCCCGGTCCCCATGATGAACGAGATGGGGACGCCCACGGTCTACCTAGAGGCCCAGGTCCTGAAGTGCGCCGAGATACTGAGGAGGAAGGGGAGGCACGTGCCGGACGTGCTCATGGCGGGGGGCTTCGTGGACGAGACCCAGATCTTCAAGGCGATAGCGATGAGCAACTTCGGAGAGGGGCCCTACGTAAAGGCAGTGCTAATGGCCAGGGCGCCGCTGACGGCGGCCATGAAGGCCACCCTCTTCGCTAGGCTGGCTGAGGAGGGCAGGCTCCCCAAGCCCTTCGAGGAGAGGTACGGGGGCTCGCCCGAGAGGTTCTTCATAGCCGCGCCGGAGCTGAGGGCTAGGCTGGGGGAGAGGTTCAGGGAGGTCCCCTGGGGGGCCGTGGGGCTCTACTCATACTTAGACAAGGTCAAGGTGGGCCTCCAGCAGTTGCTGGCGGGGGCTAGGAAGTGGAGGCTGAGCCTGATTGACAGGAGCGACTTAGTGGCGCTGACCGAGGGGGCCTCGAGGGCCACCGGCATACCGACGTTCGAGGAGATGGGGAAGGTCATAGAGTACATGCTCTCCTGAGCGCGCCACGGGCCGGGCCGCCTACGCGGGGGCGGGGCAAGCCTTATAGTGCGTACGCCGTCAACATGGTGTACTGAGCGCCCTTGAGCCGACGGCCTCGCTTGAAGGCCGCCCTAGCGCTAGCGGTGGCGCTGGCGGCTCTGCTGGCGCTCGCCCCCTCGGCCGCAGCTTACGAAGTTAGGGAGGCCCGGCTTACGGTGTACCGGGACGGGGTGGTCCACGTGAGGGTGGTCGTAGCGGCGGGCGAGCTGGAGCCGGACGTGACCATCCCCCTGCTCTCAAGCTCAGTGACTAATGTGCTCGCAGTCGACGAGGGGGGCAGGCCGCTGTATTACGAAGTAGCCGACTCGAACGTAACGGTCTACTCCCTCGGGGCGACTGAGGTGACGCTCGAGTACGACACGGACGCCCTGACTAGGAAGGAGGAGGGCCTTTGGACGGTCTCGTTCGTGGCGCCGTTCAGCCTAGACCTCACCCTCCCGGAGAATGCCACAATCATATACTTGAGCTCCGCCCCCGAGCGCGTGCGCACTACTGACGGGAGGATTACGCTGACCCTCTCGAGGGGCAGCTGGGAGGTCAGCTACGAGGTCCCGATAGCCGCGCCCCCGCCCGCGCCGGCGGCCCCCTCAAGGCCCCCCCTGAGCTACCTGCTCGCTCTACTCACCGTCCCCGTAGTGATGGCCATAGCTATAGCCGCCATCCTCAGGCGGAGGGGGGCGAGGGCCATCTCGAGTAGGGAGGGGGAGGTCCTCTCCTTCTTAAGGAGGAGGGGCGGGAGGGCCCTGGAGGCGGAGATCAGGGAGGCCTTCCCGCACGTCCCGAAGACCACTATGTGGAGGATGTTGAAGAGGCTGGAGAAGGAGGGCAAGGTGAGGATAAGGAAGGTCGGCCTGCAGAACCTAGTGGAGCTAAGCTAGCGCCGCGGGGCGCCGCTAAGCCTAGCGGGGCGAGGCGGCCCAAGTCCTGAGGCCTTATATGTCGGCTCCCCTGAGCGCGGGGGCGCCTATGGGCGCGGGCCAGGGGCCGGGCCCCTGGGCGGGGGCCCTCACCCTCCTCCTACTCATAGCCGGGCTGGCCGTTAGGTCCAGGAGGACCGAGGTGCCTGCGTGGAGCATCATGGCCCTCGCCTCGCTAGTCACGGTGGCCTCCGGCCTGACCCCGCTGGACTCGCTCGCGTCGGTCATAGACATGGACGTGGTCCTATTCCTAATAGGGATGTTTAGCATAGTGGCCGTCGCGGAGGGCTCCGGCCTCCTGGGCTTCCTGGCGTACTCCATAGCCCACGGGCTCAAGAGCACCTACAGGGCTCTGGCCGCGTTCGCCTTAGTCATGGGCCTCCTCTCAGCCATAGCTATGAACGACACCATGGCCCTGGCCGGCCCCCCGATAGCCTACTCGTTCTCTAGGGCGATAGGGGTGGACCCGAAGCTCGCCTCCATCCTCCTGGCGTTCTCCATAACCATAGGGTCGGTGGCCACGCCCATAGGGAACCCCCAGAACCTGCTCATAGCCACGGGCTCCAGGATGCCGGCCCCCTTCGTGAGCTTCGCTAAGTGCCTCCTCGCCCCGACGCTAGTGAGCTTAGTGGTCACGGCGGTCCTAGTGGCCAGGGCCTACGGGGTGAGGGACGTGAGGATAGAGGGGCGCCTCCGCGAAGCGGAGCATAGGATAGTCTGCCGCAGGGACGCCTACATAGCCGCGCTGGCGCTGGCCTCAGTGATGGCCGCGCTGGTCGTCGACGACGTGCTGGCGCTGATGGGGCTGCCCCACGTAGAGCACAGGGGCTTCATACCCTTCGTCGCGGCGGCCGGGATCTACGTACTGGTCTCGAGCCCCAGGGAGGCCCTGAGGAGGGTGGACTGGGGGGCGGTGGTGTTCTTCATCACTATGTTCATAACCATGCACGGAGTCTGGAGGAGCGGGGTGCTGGGCCCCCTCCTCAGCCTCCTCATGCCCTGTAGGGACGAGGGGCCGGCCAACTACCTCAGGATAGTGGCCTCCTCGCTCCTCCTCAGCCAGCTCCTAAGCAACGTCCCCTTCACTAAGCTCTTCCTGGACTACATGAAGGACCTGGGCTACGGGCCCCAGGACTCCGGCTCGTGGCTCTCCCTAGCCATGGCGTCCACCATAGCTGGGAACTTGACCGTACTCGGGGCCGCATCTAACATAATAATTATAGAGGTCCTGGAGTCCAAGTTCAACAGCACCATAACCTTCTTCGAGTTCCTTAAGGTGGGCTCCCTCGTCACTGCCGCGAACTTACTGTGCTACACCCCCTTCCTGCTCGCCCTGGGCCCGTGGGGCTAGAGCCTCCCCTTGACGCTCGGGACCCCCCTGACCCTGGGGTCGGGGGAGGCGGCCATCCTCAAGGCCAGGGCCAGGGACTTGAAGGCCGCCTCAGCCTTGTGGTGGTCGTCGGCCCCGTAGAGGACCTCGACGTGGATGGTGGACCTGGCGGCCGAGGCCAGGGACCTTATGAAGTGCACTAAGTCGCTCGACGGGGCGTCCTCCACCACCTCCCCCCTCAGCTCCAGCCTGACGTTCGCGTACCCCCTGCCGCTCAGGTCCACGGCGGCCCTGGCCAGCGCCTCGTCCATAGGGACGTAGGAGAAGCCGAACCTAGCTATCCCCGCCCTGTCGCCCAGCGCCCTGTCCACGGCCTCTCCGAGGGCCAGCGCCGCCTCCTCCACCACGTGGTGGACTAGGTCCCCGCTGGCCCTGAGCCTAAGGTCTATGAGGCTGTGGCGGGCCAGGGTCTCGAGGAGGTGCTTGAGGAAGCTGGGCGCTATGGAGACCTCGCACCTGCCCTCCCCGTCTAAGTTGACCTCCACCTCCACCCTAGCCTCCTTGGTCTCCCTAACTACCTCGGCCCTACGCACCCTCGAGCACCTCCCTCAGGGCCTCGACCAGCCTCTCATTCGCCCACTCAGGGCCCACGGTTATCCTTAAGCAGTTCTCCAGCAGCGGCAGGCCGCCCCTATCGCGCACGAGGAGGCCCTTGGCCAGGAGGGCGGAGCGCACCGCCTCGGAGGAGAGGCTCCCCTTAGTCACCCTAGCCAGTATGAAGTTCGCTTGAGAGGGGTAGGGCCTGAGGCCGTCGATGGAGGAGAGCTCAGCGAGGAGCCTCTCCCTCAGGCGCCTGACCTCCTTAATGAAGCGCTCCACCTCCCCCCACTCCTCCATGACGTAGCGCGCCGCCGCCTGAGCCACGGAGCTGACCCTGAACGGGAGGTCCACCCTCCTGAGCCAGTCCAGGACCTCGCGCCTGCCCACCGCGTAGCCCACCCTGAGGCCCGCCATCCCGGCCGACTTAGAGAGGGACCTCAGGACGACCACGTTCTCTAGCTCCAGGGCCAGCTTAAGGGCGCTGCCGTCCGCGAAGTCTGCGTAGGCCTCGTCGATGACCACTAGGCTGCGGCAGCCCTCGGCGACCCCCCTGAGCTCGCTCAGGCTGTACTGACGGCCGGTGGGGTTGTTGGGGGAGCATATGAAGACTAGCTTAGCGCCCTCGGCCGCCTCGACCACCCCCTCGACGTCGAGGGAGAAGTCCTCCCTAAGCAGGGCCGCCCTGACCCCGACGCCAGACGCCCTAGCCACTAGGCTGTAGACCTCAAAGGTGGGCTCGACTACGACGACCTCGTCCCCCGGCTGAGTGAAGGCCTTGAAGGCTAGGTCTATTAGCTCGTCTGAGCCGTTGCTGACGAGCACCTCCCCCGCGTCCAGGCCTAGCCGCCTGCCTATGGCCTCCGCCGCCCCCCTGCCGTAGGGAGGGGGGTACTTCCTAGGGTCGACTTCGCTGGCCGCCTTGAGTAGGATGCCCCTGGCCCAGCCCTCGTCTATCACGAAGTTCTCGTTGGAGTCCAGCTCCAGGACCCCCGGAGGGGGCTCGTAGGCCTCGTAGGGCCTCACTCGGCTGAGCCAGGGCCTGGCCAGCCTCCCAGCCAAGCCCGCCCCGATGCCCATAGCCCCCTAGGCCCGCGCCGCATCTCCTTTTAAACTCTCGGCGGCGCAGCCCAGGAGCGCACTAGCTCCTCATCTCCTCCCTGCTCCTGAACCTCGGCCTCTGCCTTAGGCAGCTGTAGTCCCCCGTCGCGCACGCTAGGCACAGCTGGTCCTTCGGCAGCCCTATCCCCCTACTTAGGCCCTCCACGTCGTTGTAGCCGACGAAGGAGGCCCCGATGTGCTCGGCCACCCTCCTGTTGACCTCCTCCACGTCCGCCAGCGCCCCGCACACCCTGTAGGCCAGGAGCTCCTCCTGGCTGGGGAAGTCTATCCCCATGTAGCACGGGTACATTATCGGCGGGAAGGCGAGGAGGAGGGAGACGCTCCTCGCTCCCCTCAGCTTGTCCCTAACTATTACCCTAGAGCTCGTCCCCCTGACTATGCTGTCGTCTATGAGCACGACCCTCTTGCCCTCGATCACCTCCCTTATGGCTATCATGCTCATCACCACGGCCTCCCTCCCCTCAGGCTCTATGAAGCTCCTCCACCCGCCCTTCCTCCTGTAGCGGTCCTTTAGCAAGGCCTCCTCGAACGGTATGCCGAGCCTCTCAGAGTAGCCCAGGGCGACGGGCCTAGCTGAGTCGGGGACGGGGACGACGACGTCCCCGTCGAGCGGGTACTTCTCAGCTAAGACGCGCCCTATGTTCTTCCTCGCGCCGTAGACGCTGACCCCCTCTATCCTGGAGCTCGGGTGGGCGAAGTAGGTGTACTCGAAGGGGCAGTGGGCGTGCCTCCCCTGGCTAGCGAAGCGCTCCGACCTCAGGCCGTCCTTAGTCACGGTCACCACCTCGCCCGGCTCGACGTCCCTCACGAGCTCGGCCCCTATGGCCTCCAGGGCGCAGCTCTCTGACGCTATTACGTAGGAGGACGTGCCCTCGTGCCACCCGAGGCAGA
>JAWAOK010000054.1:0-6893 GCA_038894875.1 Candidatus Nezhaarchaeales archaeon | reverse complement strand
GGGCCTAGTCAGCGATGGCTCCTGGGGCGCCGGGCTAAAGTTAGTACTAAGTCCCTCAAGGAGTAGCCTTAGTCTGTCGAGGAGCTCGCTAATTATCCTATACGTCAGCCCCCACACTACCCACCCATCAGCTAAGAGGGCATCGACCTCTTCCCTACGACCGCCCATTAATTCTACGTTCACCTTGCTAAATTTGAATGAAGCTAGAGGGAACCAGCGGGCGGCCTCTACTTCAGAGCCTAGAATTACTTCAGGCGCTCGGTTCGAGTACGCCACATATGGCACTACTTTTACCTCAGGCCTAATGAGGGGGGCGTGAGTGGAGAGGGCGCCCAACACCTCCTCCCTCCTCAGCCTTATGCCAACCTCCTCACGGAGCTCCCTTAGCGCCGCTTCTAGCGGGCTTGAGTCACCTGCCGACATGAATCCGCCAGGCAGCGCCACCTGGCCAGACCATGGGTCGCCCGCCCTCTCGCGACGCTTAATCAGTAGTATGGCCAACCCATTAACTTGAGAGAGTAGGGCGACGACGGCGGCCACCGGGGGGAGGAGAGGGGGGACGGCCTCTATGGGGTTGAGGAGCTTCCTAAGCTCCTTACTCAGCCAGTCGCCTACGTCAGGTCTCCACATACGCAACGCGTCTCTAAAATTATCTCGTATAAACGGTCTAGGCCCTCGCCGGTTTTAGCGGAGACCCTAACTAGCCTCGAGGCCTGCCTAAGCCTATTGAATAGACTCAGACAGCCGAGCGCTAAGTCAGCGAAGGAGGAGGCCTGCCTCCTTATTGAGGAGGCGAGCCTCCTACGGCTAGAAAGGAGGCCGGCCACGAGCTCCCCCTCGGGCAGGTCGGACTTATTTAGCACCATGACTGTAGGCGATGCCAGCCTTAGCTGGGAAGCTACGCCCAGCATTAACGACACCACTAGCTCAGAGGGGTTGGCCACGAGCGCTGGGTCTATTAAGAATACGGACACGGTATACCCTAGCTCCTTGAGCCCCTCAATTAGGGCCGGGCCAGCCCTCCTAAAGACAAAGATCTCCATCTGCCCTGGAGTGTCTATTAAATTTACGTCGCAGCTCAGTGACTTAATGGCATTAAGTATCTCGCCAGACCTCTCTACCATGAGCTCAGAGGCCCTTATCATAGCCCCGTTGGGGCCGAGGCCCTCCCTCCTCATGATGTCTGTTATGGTGAACATCGACCTGATGTCGAAGAGGGGCTCGTAGGGGAGGCCCTCGCAGCCAGGGTCGAGGTTGACGTAGCCCACGCGCAGCTCAGTCGTCTTGGCGAGCCACTCGCCAAAGCTCTTAGTCAGGAGGCTCTTCCCGCAGCCAGCAGTCCCGAGGAAAACCACGTTCAAATAGGGCCCCCAGCTTTGGCCCAAGGCTGGCCTAATAGGCTTTAGCTTAAAGAGGGGCGTCAATACCCTTATCCCAGCCCTATATAGTGGAGGGTGGCCATGCAGACTGGGGCAGTACTGACTGGAGTGGTCGTGGGCATCAGGAGGGGGATGAATAGGCAGTATCAGCGCGAGGCGCTGATCAAAGTGGAGGGATTCAATGATAGGTCAGAGGCGTCCAGACTAATAGGGTCGAGGGTGGAATTAGTGTGGAGGGGGAGGAAGGTATTCAGGGGGAGGGTGATCGCCCCCCACGGGGGCAACGGAGTGGTGGTGGCCAGGTTTAAGACGCCACTTCCAGGAGGGGTCGGTGGAATTAGGGTGAAGATAGTTAGAAGAGCTTCCTGAGCTCAGCCGCGTAGTCCTCGGGGGCTTCATAGACCTCGCTCTCGTGGAGGAGGGCCGATAGGGACCAGAAGTCATTCAAGAAGGGCTCGCTGAGGCCCATCCTGGCGCACATCCTCAGCTGGGGGTTGAAGTGCCCTTGAGCAACACCTAGCGGGGGAAGTATGAGTGCTAGGTTGAAGCAGGTCGCCCCCTTCTCTCTGTAGAAGGAGAGCACCTTGGGCACCCCGCTGGCTATCTCTTCTAAGTGTTCGGGGCCGAGCTTGACCGGGTCGAGTGGCTCCTTGAACACTGCCCACACCTCGAAGAATCTCAGCGGGGCGTACGGCACTAGCCAAGCCACGTAGCGCCCCTCAGTTATGAAGCGCTCCCCCTCCCTCCTCTCGTACTCAATGAGGTCCTGCCAGTAGTTCCTCGAGGCGAGTAGGAAGTATTCGTAGCTCTTACCATCGAGGAGGCGCTGAAGGTTGAAGGGGACGTTGGTCATAAGCACCTGCATGTGTGGATGTATTATGCTGGAGCCGCCCGGCGGCAGGTAATTCATTATTAAAACGCCATTGGCCAAGTCCCGCCTCACTCTCCAGACGCGCTTCATTACCTCGAGCCCGGTCTGCAAGCCCTCGGCGATCAGGCTGGGCTCAAAGTCCTCAGGGTACGCCAAGTGGCGGGGGCCCAGGACCACTACAGCGTTTACATCCGAGTGGGCGTGGAGACTCGGGAAAGCAACGCACCTGCCCAGCCTGACCCTCCCCTCCTCACAGAGTTCGGGGGGGAATTTAGGCGTCAGGGACTCCACCCTCTCAGGGCAGAAGGGGCAGTTAGGCCTGGAGGCCTCAGCCAGCCTCTCTAGGAGCGCTCTGTCAGTATTGAAGAAGTGCTTCACGTACTGCAACCTACCCCTAACCACGAAGGTGGAGAGACCGGTTAGTGCATCAAAGCGTCGCTCGAGGATTTGCTCCTCTGGCTTAAAATCGTGAAGGGGGTTGAGAATGACTGCCCTCCTAACCTCCTTCCTAAACATCATTAAGTTCAGCCCAGAGAGCTCTAGGCCGCTCCTCCTTAAAGGGTTGTGGCCTCAGACTCCTCAATCTCTATCTTCTTTAGCTGGGATTTGTACATCTCGAGGAGCTCCTTGACTGTAGTCGCGTCTTCTGGCGACTTGTCGTCCCTCCACCTCATGAAGCGAGGGAACCTTATCGACAGCCCGGCCCCCTTTCTAACTATCCCCATGGCTGCCGTCGCCGATGGAGATAGCGTTATCTCGTCGCCTAGTACCTCGGCCACGAGGCCTGGGACTAGCCACACGTCCGGCTTAGACCTCGAGTCCACTCTCGGGTGCTGGTGAGGAATTACGTACGGCTTGAGGAGCTCGGGCAGCCTCGCGAGCTCCTCATCGCTAAAGCCGGAGCCGCACTTGCACACAGTCTTAAATGTGTCAGTGTCCGGGTCGTACGCAGCCAGTAGGAGGGCTCCGTAGGTCCCGGCCCTCTTCCCCCTGCCGTAGAAGGCGCCAATGGGCACGAGGTCGACGGTGTCCCTCATCTTAGACTGGTACGACCTCTTTAGCTTAATCCATAGCCAGCCCCTAGCGCCTGCTTGATATATGGAGTTGGGCTGGAGCGACTTACATATCACTCCCTCGCACCCCTCAGACACGGCCTCCTCAAAGAACTTTTCAAGCTCCTCCGCGTCCTCCACGAGGCTGTACTTAGCAATCGCGACCCTCTCGGACTCCTCCACGACTTTGAGCAGGTACTCCCTCCTTTCAGGGTAAGGACTTAGCGTGAGGTCCTGGCCGTCGACATATAGAATGTCGAAGATGAATAGGGACACCGGGAAGAGCTTCATGGCCTCCTCTATGCCGTACTTGCGCCTGCGGTGCATTAGCTCTTGGAACGGCCTGAGCTCGCCCGTGTCTGGGTCTATCGCTACGCACTCGCACTCTACTATCGCCTCATCGGCCTTGATGGAAGCCCTTAGGAGGTCGCAGGCATCTGGGTAGTGATGAGTTATGTTCTCCAGCCTCCTTGAGAACAGGGTTATTTCGCCGCCCTTCTTATGCGCCTGGATGCGCTCGCCGTCGTACTTATACTCAGCTATGCACCTGCCCCCTAGCTTAGCCAACACCTCCTCCGGGGTGGACAGCCTTTCAGCTAGCATCGGCCTAATGGGCTTTCCAATCATTATCTTGAATCTCCTCAGGCCTTCTATACCCTCGGTAGCAGCCACCTTTGCGACTAGGCCTAGGTCGCTGGACAGGTTATACGCCCTCTCAACGAAGGGCCTAGCCTCCTTCCCCCCGCAGAACGTGACCGCGAGGGCGTCCAATATCGTCATGTCGGCCACGCCTAGCCTAAGCTTCCCGGTCACCGTTCTAACGAGGTACTTGGCCTCCTTAGGCGAGGCCTCCTTGAGGAGGCCCGTGAGTAGCGAGATCTTCGCATCTTGGGCCCCCTCGCCCGAGGCCCTAGCTATCTTATCGAAAGTTTCATAGACCCTTTGGACGGTGAGGGGCTCCCTCCTACCCTCGGCGCCCATGAATGCAAGTAGGGAGGGGGCCTTGGGCTTGCTTAAGACCTTCTCTGCCGCCTTCCCGACGTCCCCCTCCCTCTTGAACTCCTCTTCAACGACCTTAACGGAGACGCCAGCCGCTTCAGCTATGCTCCTAAGCGCTAACTTCTCCGCGATCCCCAGCTCCACCCCTACAAAGTCTGGGTAGAGCTTCCCCTGGGTTAAGTAAACCACCTTATCGATGAGGGTTGGAGGGACCTTCTTGAGGAAGGAAGACAGTATATCGGTCATCTCAAGCCTCTTAGTGGTCCTCTCTAAGCCTTCGTAGACAGCTACGAGCTCTGAGTAAAGCAAACTGCTGCACCGAGTAAGTGGGCCTGGCAGTTTTCATTAAAGCTTTCCACGCAAGCTGGCTTGGGCCAGGAGGTTGGAGGCCTCTCTGAACGTCTCTCGAGCCTCCTCAACACTGGCGACCCCTATGGCCATGGAGGGAGGGGGGTCGAGGGACAGGACGAACTCCACCCCCTCTCGAGGAGGCAGGCGGCCGGCGGCCAGCACCTTCATAGCCACGATGGGCACACCGACCTTAAGGGCCAGCTCATACACGCGCGAAGGCGGGGAGTCCATGAAAGCTCCGAGCTTATTGAGCGGGATCATTAAGAAGTCCACTTTTAAGTTAGTCCTCGCCAGCCAGCTTAGGCCGCGAGCTGGGGCGTGGAGCGCCAGGCCCGCCTTGAGACCTTGCTCCCTAACCATGCTTAGCTGCTCACTAACGACGCCTAGGTCCATGGAGTCAGTGACGGACCCGTGCACGGCGGCAGCCTCTGCGTCTACCTTAGCGAACAACTCGAGGGCCTTTCTGACCCCCCTGGGGGGCAGGGAGGCCCACACGCGTACGTCACGGCCCCTTGACTTGACCTCTAATACGGCCTCCACGATGTACCACTCTGCGAGGGCCTGGACGGCCTGGGCCCCGCTATCCAGAGCCGCCATTATTACTTCAGCGACCCTCCACGGCTTGCCGTAGAACTCTTGGAGGTACCTCACGGCCCTGGCCCCGAACTGGCCAGCTCCTATGAAGGGGCTAGTGCCGACCATGAGCTGCGGGGGACCCATCACTTGAGAAGGAGGGGCGAGAGCTTCATAGAAATTGCTGCCACTAATAGACAGATCAGGGTGTGCCTGAAGCTTAGGAAAGTTAGGTCGTAGACCTTAGATATCAATAAGCCTATTATAAATGATGTTAGCACGGCCATGGACATTATTGAAGACAGCACCTCCGCGGCCAGGCTCTGATTAAACATCAGTAGAGCTTCGGCGGAGTGGTCGACGGCGAGTGGCTGGGCTACCTGACTGGCTAACGCCCTCAACAAGGTTGTGCCAGCCACCATGAAGGCCGGGGCCGCGTAGCCCACGAAAAGCTGAAGCTTCACGTTAGACCTGCCGCTGAGCTTAGCTGAGCAGTAGTCGTGAATATAGTCGGTCAGAATCTCGAGCGCCAGGGGGCTGGCTAAGCCCCCTTCAGATGCTTGAGCGAGGATGAGGAGGGAGGATTTGACTAGCCACGAGGGGGACTTGAGGCCCCTAACGGCCTCCTCCAGCGAGGAGCCCATTAACATGCGGTTCCTTATGTAGATGAGGGCCTTGTCTAAGCCCTTGCTGTAGCTCCTCTGAAGGGCCCTCCTCACTGACTCATTTATATCGAGGCCAAGCTTCACTTGCTCGGTGACCTCTCTTAAGAAGTCTGGCAGGGCCTTCTCAGCTTGATCGATCTCCTTGACCAGGCCGTAGCTGACGACGGCCAGCGGTAGTGAGGAGGAGGCTAGGGAGGCGAGTAATACCTCGTGCGGCTCAAGGACCCTCAGCGAGCTTAACGCGGCGAGCGTGGCTGCCGCGACAGCCGCTGACAGGAGCGCATATTTATTGAGCGCATAGCTATTGAGCGTCTTAGGCTGGATGTAGTGTATGATGGTGGCGGAGAGGGCGGCTACGAGGGGCAAGACCACGAAACTGTAGAGGTTGTTAATTATTACGCCGAGCTCGCTCGCGAAGACGAGGGAAGTCAGGGCTATAGAGAGGGGGCATATCAAGAATAGGGCGAGCACGGCCTCGCTTAGAGTGTTGGCAGTGTTCGCATAGGCGACCCACCTACGCTCAAGAGACTTAAGGAAGCTCTTAGTCTTAGAAATCAAGTATGCCGCCACATCGCCTCCACTTCGAAGGATGCTAGTGTATCCGAAGATCCACTGCCTGAAGCTTTCCGAGGGGTGGTCGTGAGCTAGCTCTTCGAGGGCCTCAAGCGGGCTCCTATTGAAGTACGTGGTATTCCTCTTGAGGAGGGCCGCCTCCCTGGAGATGGCGGGGAAGAGCCCAGACTCTAGGGCGAGGTCGAAGCTTCTGATCAGCGACAGCCCAGAGACTGCCATGACTGATGCCAGGGCGCTAAAGAGCGGCAGCTCAGTCTCGACCTGGGCCCTCCGGCTCTGGACGGAGACGTAAGGAAGGTATAGGCCCAGGGCTAGGACTAAGGGGGGAAGTAGTAGGGGGAGGAGTGCGAAGTAGATATTGAAGGAGTGAAAGTAGAGCCATAGGCTGCCGATGAGTGACAGGGCTCCTGAAATTAGGCAAAGCTTAGTC
>JAWAOK010000053.1:0-6903 GCA_038894875.1 Candidatus Nezhaarchaeales archaeon | reverse complement strand
AGGATAAGGTTTGGGTAAAGATACACCGTCAGGCGAACAGGGTATTAGTGGCCGTTTGCGATGCCGACCTCCTCGGAAAGGAGATCAAGTGCGGCAGGTCGAAGATTGACATCTCCGATCGCTTTTACCGTGGCTTTCAGGCTAGCGTCGAGGAGGCTTTGGAGCTGATAGAGGGGGCTGATAGCGCGAACTTAATGGGGAGGAGGATAGTCGAGGCCGCTATAATGAGGGGCCTCGTACACCGGGAGGCGGTTGTTGAGCTTGATTCGATACCTCACGTATTGATCGTCAAAGTATAAATTAGCACTTATATCCCT
Organism: Candidatus Nezhaarchaeales archaeon; assembly: GCA_038894875.1. Lineage (GTDB taxonomy): Archaea > Thermoproteota > Methanomethylicia > Nezhaarchaeales > B40-G2 > JAOAKM01. The sequence continues at coordinate 6,586 of JAWAOK010000053.1, read as the reverse complement.
GGCTTTAGTCCAGAGGAAGCGGTGGCCGCTTGCCGGAGGAGGAGAAGGAGCTTCGCCTACCTGGTGAAGGGGAGGTGCTCGCTGTCGTCACCAGGCTGCTGGGATATGACAGGCTGGAGGTCAGGTGTGCGGATGGTTATAATCGCATAGCGAGGATACCCGGTAGGTTCAAGAAGAAAGTCTGGTTAAAGGAGGGAGACATCGTCCTCGTGGCGCCCTGGGACTTCCAATCCAAGAGCAAGGCCGACGTCGTCTGGCGCTATAGTCGAGATGAAGTGAAGGAGCTCGAGAGAAGGGGTCTCCTGAGCTTCCTCGAGTCTAAGTGAGGATCGAGTTCAAGTACTCCTCTAGATCCTCCTCTGAGCCCTCCACTACTAAGCTGTAGACCTCCTCTAAGCTCCACCCCCTCCTCACGACCCCCTGGCGCTCAAAGTAGTGTAGGACGTTGCTTATGTCATGCTTAAGGAGGTCCTCAGCTAGGGGGTGGGAGGTGAGGACTGCCTGCCCGAAGTCGAAGATCACCGGCCCCTCCTCCATTATCATTATGTTATACTCACTGAGGTCTCCGTGCACTAGCTCGGCCCTCCTATAGAGGCGGTGGATGTAGGACGCCACAACTTTCAAGAGCTTGCCGTAGTCCCTAACTTCGGCATCCTTGAGCAGCGGGGCTGGCCCCCCCTCCTTCCCTATGAACTCCATAACTAATATATTTCGATGGACGGCGATGGGCCTCGGAACCCTCACTCCAGCACTCGCGGCCCTCTTTAAGTTCTTGAACTCCTTCTGGGCCCAGGCGTAAATGAGCGACTTAGTGTCCCTCCTCACCCCCTCAAACCTAACGTCCCCCTCTATATACTTCAAGATCCCCCTTCTGAACTCGCTCGACGTAGTCAAGTAGATCTTAACGGCCACGAACTCCTTGCGGGGGTTTAGTGCTAAGTAAAGCTTTGACTCCTTTCCGGAGGCCACCGCCCCGTACATGACGTCTATGACACGCCTATTTATAAGGTGGTAGAGCCCTTCAAGCGTCGCCCTATCGAATACTTCCTCGACAGTCTTGAATAGATCCTCGTCCTTGATCCTCCTCTCCAGCTTCCCCTTACGGGGGGTCAGCCAATCCTCGCGGGCCACTCCACTTAAGGCGTAAGGCTAAAGAGCTTTTTAACTTAGTGACCAGGTTGCGGACTGAAGGGAAGGGGCTTGACAGAGACCTTCATACACAGGGACTTCGTGAACGTCCCCTTAAACAGGATTGGAGTGCTGATAGGTGAGGATGGAAGGGTGAAGAGGAGGATAGAGGAGGAGCTTGGCGTTAAGCTGAACATAGACAGCGAGGGGGGCGTTGTTGAAATTAGGCTAGTTAAGGGGGACCCGTCGAAACTGCTTAAGGCAAAGGACGTGGTCTCAGCCATAGCCAATGGCTTCAGCCCTGAGAGGGCATTCAAGCTTCTGAATGAAGATTACTCCTTGGCCCTCGTGGAACTAAGGGACTACGTGGGCGACTCGGAGGAGGGGCTTACCAGGATAAAGGGGAGGATCATAGGGGAAGAGGGGAAGGCGCGGAGGTTCATAGAGGAGACTACGGGTGCCCTCATATCGGTGGCTGACGATAAGGTGGCCATAATAGGCACCTACAGGGCGCTGGAGGTCGCAAAGAGGGCAGTTGAGATGCTTGCTGAGGGGAGACAGCATAGCACTGTCTACAGGTTCCTAATGGCTAAGCGCAGGGAGATGAAGAGGGGGCTGGGTTAAACTTTATTTCCTCATAGCTTAAGCTATAGGCCTACAGAGGAGGCAAGTTGGAGGAGAAGTTTAAGGCCATTTCGGCAGCTGATTTTTTCTACCGCAACCGTGAGATAGCCGGCTTCGATAACCCGGTCAGAAGCACATATACCATATGCCGCGAGCTTATAGAGAACAGCATGGATGCTTGCGAAGCGGGCGGCTATCCGCCAGACGTCTATGTAAGGCTCAGGCGCGTTGAAGAGGCCCTGGAAATTAAGGTAGAGGATAACGGAAAGGGGGTTCCTCGAAGATACGTCAAGCAAGCCTTCGGGAAGGTCCTCTTTGGCTCCAAGTATACCCTCCGCCAGACACGGGGCATCTTCGGGCTGGGGGGAAAGATGGCCGTTCTTTACGGGCAGATAACTACCAATAGCCCGGTCCACGTGACGTCCAGCACTGGGGGGATGGAGAGGTATTCGTACAAGCTTATGGTAGATATCGAGCGAAACGAGCCGATAACTAAAGAGGAATACATTGAGAAGAATCACGGGCAGTGGCATGGGACAGTGGTCAAGCTGAAGTTCCAGGGCGACTACGTCAGGGCCAAGCCCAAGATACTCGACTATCTTAAACACGTGGCCATCATAGAGCCCTACGCGCAACTCACATTCGTGGACCCTGACGGAGTCCTATACCTATTTAGGAGGAAGACCCTCAGTATGCCCAGCCCCCCGCAAGAGGTCCTTCCCCACCCCCAAGGGGTTGATGTTGAGAGCGTCAAGAGGCTGGCGGAAAAGTGCAGTCAGAAGAGGCTGCTCGACTTCCTGGTAGAGAGCTTCCACAGGGTGGGCAAGAGGATTGCTCTAAGGTTCCTTAGAAAAGCTGGCTTTGACCCTAATGAGAGAGTATCTGAGCTTCTTAAGAGAGAGGAGGCGCTGCTCAAGCTCACGAAGGCGATGAATGAGTTCGACGGTTGGCTCCCGCCGGACCCCTCCTGCCTATCGCCGATTGGCAAGGAGCTGCTAGAGATAGGTATCAGGAAGGAGCTTGAGCCGGAGTTCGTGGCCGTGGTCCAGCGCAAGCCCTCTGCTTATGGCGGTCATCCATTCATAGTTGAGGTGGCTATAGCCTACGGCGGTAAGATCTCAAACCCAGGTCAGGGTGAGGTGAACCTCTATAGGTACGCTAACAAAGTGCCATTACTCTATGATATGCATAGCGATGTATCGATGAAGGTTATAAAGAGAATAAAATGGTGGAGGTACAAAATAGACCCTGAGTCAATGCCCATCGCCTTCTTCATCCATGTCTGCTCTACAAAGATTCCTTACAAGACGGTGGGCAAGGAGTACATAGCGGATCGCCCAGAGATAGAGTATGAGATAGAGTGGGGGCTAAAGGCGGCTGCGAGGAGGTTAAAGATGTACTTATCGAGGAAGCATAGAGAGGAAGTCATGAGGAGGAAGAGGGCCGTGCTGCTGAAGTTCCTGCCTCATATAGCCAAGTTCGCTACTGAACTATGCGGCGAGCGCGAGCCTCCCAATTACGAAGAGCTATTAATGAAGGAGGGGGCCTGGCTGAGGGCCGCTGTGGAGGCGACGTCAGCCTCTATATGATGGAGGTGAGTTGTTGGAGGGGGCAACGAAGTACGACCAGGCCAAGAGGCAGGTCCTGCAGGACCTGGCTGAGCTTGGGTGGAAAGTATATGTTCAGATGAAGAAAGGCAGGCTACCCAAGATATATCTCCCAAGCCGCTCAACATCAAACATCAGATATGATGAGAAGCTGAGACAGTACGTGCTCGGAGGAGAGCGCGTAGAGCGGAGCGCTGCTAACGTTAGGCACATTAGGTCCTTCACCCAGTTACTATGGGTAGGGTGGTTCGCCAGCCAGCTAATTAAGCAAGGCAAGTCCTGTAGCCTAAGGGACCTCTACTACACGAGCCTCAACTATCCCGAGTTTAAGTTCAAAAATCAGAAGGAGTCGGACGACATAGTGACCGACCTCGAGAGCGTCTTGGGCGTGCCGCGCGAGGACTTCAAGATCAGCCCCGAGGAGAGGAGCTCTATCTTCGGTGACCTGACCATAGAGTACACGGTGCCCCCCAGTCACGCAGGGAAGCGAGTAAACCTGCTCTCAGACCCAGACGGCAAGAACATAGGCATGTCAATAGCCACTGCTGAGTTCGTAGAATGCGGGGCGGAGATGGTCATAGTCATCGAGAAGGGGGCCGTTTTCAGAAGGTTCGTCGAGGAGAGGGTGTACGAAAGGTTCAAGGCTATCTTAATTGATAGTGCTGGCCAGGCGCCGAGGTTCACTAGGCTGCTTCTACGTAGGCTCAATGAGGAGCTCAAGCTGCCAGTCTACATACTTACTGACGCCGATCCTTGGGGCATGCATATAGCTAACGTAATTATTCACGGGTCCGCTAATGCGGCTCACATCAAGGGGCTGACTACTCCTAACGCTAAGTGGCTGGGAATGTGGGCCTCAGACTTGCAGAGGTTCAAGAAACTGCCCACTTTACCGATGAGTGAGAGGGACTTCAAGAGACTCAGGGAGCTACAGAGGGATCCGAGGTACCAGGACCCCTTTTGGCAGGAGGAGATAGACACCTTCATTAAGCTCCAGCGCAAAGCAGAGTTAGAGAGCTTTAGCGCGCAGGGGCTCACGGCCATCGTCGATAAGTACTTGCCACGCAAACTAAGTGAGGTCGGAGGGCTCTAGGGGCCGCCGAAACCGTCAGACGTTGTCCAACCGTCATATGCCAGTAATCCCTGGGCCCGGTGGGATTTGAACCCACGACCACCCGGTTATGAGCCTCGCCCACTTGCGTGTCGGGCGCTCTGACCGCTAAGCTACGGGCCCCATGGCTAGAGGGGCGTGCGCCCTTATTAGACTTTGCCTCCAACGCCCCTCCTTGGAGGCACTGCACCTCCAATCATTTGCTCAAGTGCTGATGTAGCTTCCTCCGTTGTGGAGGGCTATCAATGCGGCCGCCGGGATTCGAACCCGGGTCGCGGGCGTGGCAGGCCCGTGTCCTAGACCAGGCTAGACGACGGCCGCGTGAGGACGTGGCCTTAAGCTGTATAAAAATTTACTTTTCTTCGCCACCGGCGTAACGACGCCCTCACTTTAAGCCATCGATGGACGTGGCGGCGTGGCACAGACGTCGCAGCCCTCGCAATTTTTGTCAAGGCGACGCTTAATAGTTATGTTTATATCCCATGCCTTGCTAGAAAGAGCCGGCCCCGGTAGCTCAGTTAGGCAGAGCACCCGGCTGTTAACCGGGTGGTCCCAGGTTCGAGACCTGGCCGGGGCGCTCCTCCCTTATTTCAGCCCTCAACGACGTCTCTACGTTAATTAAGCAGGCCCTCCTCAACTTGCAAGGGCTGGGGACGTCGCTTGCTAAAGGAGGGACACTTAGGCTTGTCCCTGGCGGTTATATTCTCGCTCTACATTACCCTCGACATAAGGGGCGCGGAGGCATTGATGGCAGCTGCCCTCGCGACTGGCCTCTCCATTCTCCCAGACCTGGACTTGGACCTAATGCTTCGCCATAGAGGCGCTACGCACAGCTTACTTACAGGCCTTCTCGCAGGCCTAGCTACTGGTCTTGCCCTCACTCAGTACTTTGCTTTTCCCTCAGGCTTCTTAATAGGCTTCAGTGGAGTGGCGCTTCACTTGATTGGGGACTTACTGACGCACTCTCCCTTTAGCCCACTGTGGCCCTTCTCTCGAAGGAGGCTCTCCCTAAAGCTCTTTAGGAGCAACAATAAATGGGCAAATCGCGCCCTCTTAGCTCTAGGAGTGTTAATGACAGCTCTCTACATGCTCTACGCCTAGCCTGTCTGCCCTAAAAGTAGGCAGAAATTTACTTAGGCGCTTGCGTGACTGATCACTTAGGGCCTTTTCATCATGAGTGGCATCGGTCAATGTATAACGTTCCGTCCGCGACTTCGCAGGCTTCGAGAGCCAACTCATTTAGCTAGCATCAACTTCTTCAGGTTCGCTTAGCATGTGGAGGCCCCTCGGTCTTCAGGCTTTTAGCTCCTAACTAGCCAAGAGCTCTTAGCTGGCAGCTAAGCACCTCAATAAAGCTTAAAGGAGTGGGCACGGGCTCCTATCCTGCCGGGGTAGCTCAGCCTGGGAGAGCGTCCGGCTGAAGTGGAGGCAGAGACCGGATTGTCGAGGGTTCAAGTCCCTCCCCCGGCACTAATGCTCTCCGATCCCTCAGAGGATTTCGGCCTACCCAAGGCAGGCCCTTAATTGCGAGAGATGCCGCTGAGCGCCTAGGCCCACATCACCTAACCTCGGCCAACGCTGGACATAATGCACTATAGAAACGGGCGCCTGAAGGACGTCCCTTAAATCATATTGTCTGAAGAGCAGGTAGAGGCAGGTCCTTGCGCTCTAGAGAGGTGTGTGCCGTACTGCAGCCATGATGACTAGGCGTGCCAAGCGCATCAGTAATGCGCAGCCATGTAGACGCCAGTTATGATCAATAAAGCTCCTAGCGCATGCCTAGCTCTAGTTGGCTCATGGAGGAGCAACTTAGCCAGGATCAATGATAATATTGGCGAACATGTGGTAACAGTCACGGTCTTACTCACCCCCAGTGTCGAGAGCCCTACGTAGAAGAGCCAGTCCCCTACTCCAAGCCCGGCCAGCCCTCCTAATAGAGCGTAGCGAAGCCCCCTGCCGCTTATCTTAGACCTACTCATCCACGCGAAGGGAAGGGCTGCAATGAATAAATACATTAGCTTGACTAAATTCACAATTATGGGGTCGACCGTGTACACGGCCGCCCTATATATTACTGACCCGAGGCCCCAGCACACTCCGGCTGAGACCGCTGCTA
>JAWAOK010000052.1:0-6968 GCA_038894875.1 Candidatus Nezhaarchaeales archaeon | reverse complement strand
TGTTAAAATTTTTCTAAAATAAAGCTTTATCCTCATCGGCCCATCGGCGATCCTACAGCAAAGCTTATTTTCGAGCCAAACCTACAGTGTACAACAAAATGCCAAGGAAAGCTGGGCATTCAAGTCTGCAGAGTAAGCAGCCGAACTTTAGGGTTACGCCTCATGTGAGGGGGGCTGCCCTCAGGGCTGCAGAAGCTGAGGGGCATGGACCTTTCAGAGTGGCTTAGGGGGCTCTTGAACATGGAGCAGAGGTTAAAAATGTTTGAGAGGTCCTTCAAAGTTGTCCTGCTTGGCGACTACGCTGTTGGGAAGACGTGCCTCTTAAACAGGTTTCTTCAAGGGGATTTCAAGGTAGAGTATGTTCCGACGGTTAAGGCCAATATTCATGAGAAGGAGTTTAGGTTTCCAAACTATGTCTTTAGACTATTCTATTGGGATACGGCTGGAATGTACGTTCTCGACGAGTCATCAGCTGAGCTTCTCGCCGGCGCCCACGCCGTAATACTTGTCTACGACGTCTCAAGGAGCAATTCTCTCGCCGTTGCTGAGAGGCAGTATGAGGCCGTGAAGGGAAGGTGTGACAGCAAGCCCATTATATGGCTTGTCGGCAACAAGATCGACCTAAAGGATAGGTCCGTTGATAGGTCTAAAGCCGAAAAGATGGCTAGGGAGCTGGGCTTCAGCTACATTGAAACCTCTGCCAAGACGGGAGAGAACGTGAGTAAGCTTTTCAACGGCGTTTTCAGAGATCTTGTGAAGGCTAGGCTGAGTGAGGTTAAGAGAAAACTTGAGGAAGGTTAGCTATGGCTGAGTCATCCCCAATTTTCAGGAGGAGTGAGGTGCAAAAAATCCTTAAAGCCATAAAAGACGGCAGGCTTGAGGCAGTGGAGCCTGTGTTCAGCTACGAGGCTGGAGTAGGCTACCCCAAGCTGAGGGAAATTACAAACACCTCCGGGGAGGCGGTTCAACATGTCCTAAATGAGCTAGAGAAGACTGGAATATTAGTCTCAGAAGTTGTGGACAACATTGTAGTCTGTCCTCGCTGCGGCTCCCATAGGCTTTCACTGCAGATGCGCTGTCCCATATGTGAGTCGGCCAAACTGAGCAGGGGTGCAATGATAGAGCACATGGCATGCGGACACTTAGATGTTGAAGAAAACTATAGGAGGGGCGACAGGCTGATCTGCCCGAAATGCGGGAAAGCCTTGAAGGCGATAGGAGTTGACTACCGTAGGCCAGGCATCCTATACAGGTGTATGAGCTGCGGTGGCTTCTTCCCAACTCCAAAGGTAAGGTACAGATGCAACAATGGACATAGCTTCGAAGAGACTGAAACCGCCATACGCGAAATAAAGGCTTACAGACCCAACCCTGCCAAGCGGGCTCTATTGGAGGAGGTGACGTTCGACCTTAAAGCCGCCCTGAAACCCCTCACTGACAGGGGCTGGCATGTGGAGGCACCCTCAACTCTGCGGGGAAGAACGGGTGTTGAGCATGATGTTTCGTTTGCATTATGGGCAAGTGGGAGTGCCAGGTCGAACGCGTCTCCAGATATCGTAGGTGAGCTACACGTGTCGGAGGCGAAGGTGGACTCTGTCGCCACGCTGGCCTTCTGGGCTAAAGCAACGGATCTAGGGGCGAGGGACAAGGTGTTAATGGCCGTGCCCGGCTTAGATGATAAGGCTAGTACGCTTGCCTGTAGCTACGGCATCCACGTCGTTGAGGCTGAGAATATGTCCGAGCTTCAAGGCAAATTAAATGCTGTGCTTCAAGGCATAATTAAAGGAAGGGAGAGGGAGGCGTTGAAGGCTGAGGCAGAGGCGTTGGAAGATGTTTTAAGGAAGCTTAGTGAATGCAATGAGGATTGAAAGGACGAAGATCTTAATTATCTTCGCAAATCTACTTCTTCTCACCCTTTGCCTAACAGCCCTCGCGTACGTTATAAATTCAGGGTTTTTAGGATTATCGCTCTGGGAAGCTCTCTCAATATTATCTGTACCCATAATAATAGAGGCGCCGCAGACGCTGGGGAGAGCTGTACTCTTGCCACTCCTCGAGGCTTACCGCTTATTGAAGGAGAAGGGCGGCTCCAAGTCCCCCTTAGCCGCGTATCCCAAAGTTTCTGTGATTGTTCCAGCGCATAATGAGGAGGAGTACATTCAGAAAGCGTTGGAAAGCCTACTGGAGGACACCTATCCCAACAAGGAAATAATAGTTGTTGATGACGGTTCAACGGACAAAACGTATGTTAAGGCTATTGCCTTCGCTAAAGATCCCAGGGTTAAGGTCGTGAGGAGGGAGGTGGCAAGCGGAGCTAAGGCTAGGGCGGTTAACTACGGCCTTATTTTCGCTTCAGGGGACATAATAACCGTTGTTGACGGAGACACCATTATTGAGAGGGGCTCGCTGAGGGAGCTCGTTGCCCCTATGCTGCGGGATCCAAACGTCATAGGGGTTGCTGGAAACGTCAAAGTAGCTAACAGGAAAAACCTATTGACGAGGTTTCAGGCTTACGAGTACCTTTTAAGCATGGAAATGGGGAGGAGATGGCAGGGGGTTTTAGGTGGAATACTAGTTATTCCAGGAGCTTTCGGAGCCGTTAGGAGGGACGTCTTTGAGTCGCTGGGGCGCATGCACCCAGACACAATCACCGAAGACTTCGATATGACCCTGATGCTTCAAAAGGTTAGGAAGAAGATCGCCTTTTCCCCGAGAGCCATCGCATGGACGCACGTCCCAGAGAGGTGGAGGGATTGGATTCGCCAAAGGAGGCGTTGGGCCTCTGGACAGGCTCAAGTATACCTAAAACATTCAAACATATTCTTCAGGAGGAGGTTCGGCTTGCTTGGCTTCCTAATAGCACCAAACAATGTCTTCATGGATATGGTGGCGCTTTTCATAAGGTACCTATGGCTTGCCGCCCTCCTCACTTTTTACGTCGCCTCACTAAGCTACTTGCTCAAAATCTTACTTCTAGTCTACACCTTCTACTTCGCCCTGGAACTAACTCAGCTGGCATCAGCGTCTCTGCTGACGCCAGTGAAGAAGGACCTTGAAAACGCCTATTTAGCGCCACTCATGATGCTCTACAGATCAATCCACTCGATCGTAAGACTCACAGCATATATGGATGTGCTCCTTGGAAAGAAGATACGATGGTAAGAGCTTCCATATTTTCAAAGCGCTAAATTTTTTAGCCTTTCCCAATAATTAACTTGGTGATAGGCCATGTATGACAAGCGTTGCGCAAAAGAGCTCTTCTGCGGCGTATATTCTCCTAAGAGAAAAGTGGTTGAATTTACGGTTAAGCTCAGGAACACTCCAGGAGCCTTATTCAAGGTTTCCAAGCTGATTGCCAACCTGAACATTAACATAATCTCAGGCTTCTATACGGCTCAACTAGCTCAGGGGGATGCCATATGGAGCTTCTTTGCAGACCTGACTGAGGCTAAAATCCCTGCTAAAAGTCTTGCCGAAAGGATTAGGAGGCTTAACGTAGTTTTAGACGTTGATTTCTCTGAGAGAGAATTCAGCGGCCTTTTCATAGATGAGCTACACTTTCCATTAATAATCCTAGGGGATAGGGGCGTCGTTTTCAGAATTGAAACGGTTGCGGAAATCTTCAGAAAGCTTAAAGATGCGTTTGGCTCGGGCGCCGCCCTCATCATATACACTATGGGGGTCAATGCGGGAAAAAACGAGGTTGAGTCTGTGAGCGCTAGATACGGGGCTAGTGGCCTTACGGCCATACGAATCATAATGGCTGAAAGGGCTGCAAAAGGATGGTGCATCCCAGAAATAAAGGAGTTCGATGAAGAAAAACTTGAGGCAAGAATTGAGGCAGAAGACCTCTTCGAGTGCCTCCCCCGCAAGGGAATGGAGAAGGTGCCTCAAAGCCTCTTCTTCAAAGGCTACCTTGAAGGCATATTCAGCAAGCTCTTCAACAGGGAGTTTCGAGTAGAAGAGAGGGAGTGCATAGCCAAAGGAGACCAAAAGTGCACATTTATTATAAAGCAAGCGCTATAAAGCCTCTCAGCCCCACGGCAAAGTGCTAAAAGGCCACGAGGCCTCGCGCGCAAATACATAGGAAGGAGGGCGCAATGCCAACTAAATCTATTTTGCCCGGATTTAGCAGCGAGCCAGCGCGTAGAAACTCCCAGTTTTAAGGCAAAAGTGGGGGAGGCGAGGAGGAGGCCCCTTTACTTCATGGTGGAGAAATGAGCGGACGTAATAAAAGAGTTCTCGTTTAAAGCGGCCACATTCAGCTCCTCTAGCTGTCAGGGTCTACCTGTCCTTCATGCGGAACGCAACAGCCCCGGCAGCCCTCACAGCGGAGGGCAAGGTGGGTAGCGGGCGGGCCTGACTGTAAGGCCGCGGCGCCCCGGTCCCCTCCTCCTGAGGCCTTGACGGGCCTAGTGGCGATTGTAAACCAGCTAGGGAGGGTAGCAAGTTAGAGAGACGGCAACCATTGTATCGTAACGACATTTCAGCAGCCCGCTGGCCGAGAGTGCGCCTCGGAGTCTATTTAGGCCTCTAAGGCGGCCTATTTATTGGCGCAGCCCAGCTGTGAGCCCGCTGGCCGGGCCGCGCGGAGCGAGGGCCTCCCCTAGGCCTAGCTCAGCGCTCTCCACCGCGGGGCACAGTGGGTCGGGGAGGCCTGGGTCGTTGAAGGACAGCCAAGCCCTGGCGTAGCACCCACCCCTACACCGCGCGCCGAGCTTGCACGACGCGCACGGCTCCCTAGCCACGCGGCCCAGGGCCCTCCTAACGAGCGGGTCCTCATTGAGCCTCCTCCAGGACCCCGCGACCCCGTGGTCCACGACGTGGGCCACGGTGTAGTTGGTTACGTCGCAGGCCACGACCCTCCCGGAGGGAGTCACGTCCATGATCCCCGCGTCCTTGCAGCTGGACGCCTCAATCCAGCGGCTGTCCACCACCAGCTTCGCGAAGGGGGCGCACCAGACGCTCACCACCATGCCCACCTCCTCCCCAGCCTCAGCCGCGTAGACCAGGGCCTTGGAGAAGTGGTCCGGGCTCACGTAGGTCCTCAGCGCCAGCGCCCTGCCCGCCCGCATGGCTGGGATGATGGAGACTGAGGACGCGCCTAGCTCAGCGGCCAGCCCTATGATGCGCCCCACGTACCTCCAGTTGGTCTCAGTGACGGTGACGTTGACGTGGACGCGCACCCCCTCCCTCACTAGGGCCTCGATGCCCTCGACCAGCTTGGCCCAGGAGCCCGGGCCCCTCAGGGACTCGTGGGCCTCCCTGCAGTGGCCGTCCATGCTAGTGAACACGGGGACCCTTAAGTCCACGATCCTCTTGAGGGACCCTTCGTTTAGCAGCGTTAGGTTAGTGAAGAGGGAGGGCTCGACGCCCAAGCGCTGGGACTCAGCCAGCAGCTCGAAGAGGTCGGGCCTGAGGAGAGGCTCCCCTCCCGTGAAGTGGATCTCCTCCACGCCCAGCGAGGAGGCCTCCTCTATTAGCCTAAGCGACTCTCGAGTGGGGAGGTCCCCCTCGCCCCTGTAGAGCCAGGCGTAGCAGTGGGAGCAGGCGAGCGTACACCTAGAGGTGGTGAGCCACACAATGCACTCCAGCCTCCTCTCGGCAGGCATGGCCCCGCCCCCGAGAGCAGCCTCTCCATGGCCCCCCTGGTAAAGGCGGAGGGGTACTTTAACCCAGCGCCCATGTCGCAAGCGGCAGCCTTAATACCTCCACTAGCCGCCCGCTTAGGCGTGGACGTGCTCGAGGCTATCAAGGGTAGGAGGTCGATTAGGAGGTTCAGGCCGGACGAGGTGGAGGAGGAGAAGCTGAGGCTGGTGCTCGAGGCCGCCCGCTGGGCCCCCTCGTGGGCCAACACTCAGTGCTGGAGGTTCGTGGTCGTGAGGGATAGGGGGGTGAGGGGGAGGCTGGCCGAGGCCGTCCCGGAGGGGAATAGGGGCAGGAGGGCCGTCCTGGAGGCCCCGGTCGTAATAGCCCTGTGCGCCGAGAGGGGGCGCTCCGGCTTCATAAGGGGCCAGCCGGGGAGCGACAAGGGGGACTGGTGGTTTATGTTCGACGCCGGCCTGGCCGCCCAGAACCTAACGCTCGCTGCCCACGCCCTCGGGCTGGGGACGCTGCACATAGGCTGGATGGACGCTAAGAAGGCCTCCCAGGTCCTGGGGGTGCCGGAGGGCTACGAGCTGGTGGAGCTCATTGCGCTGGGCTACCCAGCGGAGGCGCCTCCCCCTCCACCGCGCCGGCCGCTAGAGGAGCAGGTCTACGCTGAGAGGTTCGGCCAGCCGTACTTCAAGGAGGCGGCGCCCAGCCGCGGGCCCTAGCGGGGCGCGCCTACAAAGTTATTTAAGGGGCGGGCGCCGTTATTAGCGGAGGCGGAGGCCCTGAGCGAGGGAGAGAGGCTAGTCGAGGTGGGTCGCGTAACTCACTTCTTCACTAAGATCAGCGTGGCCGTCGTGGAGCTCAAGGCCCCCCTAGCCGTCGGGGACAGGATAGTCATTAGGGGGCCGAGGACGGACTTCGAGCAAGTGGTGGAGTCGATGCAGATAGAGCATAAGAACGTGGCCCGCGCTGAGCCGGGGCAGAGCGTAGGGATAAAGGTGGTGCAGCGCGTAAGGGAGAGGGACGTGGTCTACAAGAAGCTCTAGCCGACCACGCTCCCCTTCAATTTTTATAAGGACTGGCTCGCTTAGCCGAGCCCTGCCTAGGCCTGAGGCAGGTGGCCGGAGGCCTAGTGAGCCAGGGGCCGAGGCTCAGGCTGACGCAGGCCCCGCAGCCGGAGCACCTCAAGGCCCCATGGGGGAGGGGGGAGGGGCCTATAAGCTTTAAGCCCCCTCCGCCGCTCAATGGTACGTGGCTAGCTACGCTAGGGCGGCCTTAAGCCTCCTGAGGGGGAGGGCGAACACTGCGGTCTTCGCCGTAACCACTAGGTGCAACTGCCGGTGCTTCATGTGCGGGATGCACCTGAAGTCCCC
>JAWAOK010000051.1:0-7500 GCA_038894875.1 Candidatus Nezhaarchaeales archaeon | reverse complement strand
CAAGGGGCTCCAGAGGCCCTCCTGCGGCTCGCCCGCGCTGGCCAGCGCCGGGGCCCTCAAGCTCAGGGACTACAGGTCGCTGAGGATAGCGAGGGGGGAGACGCTCGAGCCCTACGTGCGCCCTAGGCAGCCCGCCGAGGCCCCTCCCTCGCCCCAGGCTCCATGAACCAGCCCGCGTAGGCCCCTCCCGCAGCTGAGAGCAGCGCGGCTACGAACATGTAGTTACGTAGCCCAACGGCGTCGACGAGCGCGGCCGCTAGGCCCGAGCCAGCGATCCAGGCGAGCCCCGTCGTCGTAAACAGCATGCCCATGGCGGCCCCCTGGGCCTCGGCCGGGGCCCTATCCCCCACGTAAGCGGTGGAGGACGTTATGAGGGAGCACCAAGCTAGGCCCAGTAGGACGTTCGCGGGCAGCATCCATAGGTAGTGCGTAGATAGGCCGTAGATGACGAACACGATCGAGGAGGCGAAGAGGCCCAGCACAAACACTGGCTTCCTACCGATCCTATCGGTCAAGTGGCCGGCGTACCTCATGAAGACGGTCTGGGAGGCCATGTTCACTGCGTAGAGGGCCCCTATCCATAGCTTCGAGGCCCCGAGGCTGGCTAGGTACACGGGTAGCAGCGCCCACACCCCAGTGGCGCCGGCATTGCGCAGGAAGAAACTGACGTAAATCACCCTAGCCCCCCCAACCCCCTCGGCCCTGCCCCTCCTCCCCTCCAACCCCCTCAGCCCCAGGGCCAGCCCGGCGGCTGCGAGCGAGGGCACCCCTCCTAAGATGAAGGCCCCCTCGAGGCCCAGCCCCTCCGACGCGACCCCGCTCAGCATGGAGCCAGCTAGGTAGCCGGACGACACGCTCAAGTTATATACGCTGACGGCCCGCCCGCGGGAGCTCCTATCGGCGCTGAGCGAGGCCAGGGCCGCTCCGGCGGGGGCCACTAGCGCTTGAGCGAGCCCCTGGGCGCCCCTCACGGCCATTAGCCACTCGAAGCTCTTGGCCGCGGGGATGGCGATGCAGAGGAGCCCCATTAGGGCGGCGCCCGCTGCAGCGAACCAGGCGTAGCCCCCCAGCCTGTCGGAGAGCCTCCCGCAGAGCAGCGAGGAGGAGGTGAAGGACGCGTAGTAGACGGTGGTGAGGAGGCTAATCAGCGGCAGGCTGCTCGTTAGCTTTAACGCGTAGAGGGGGGTGAGGACCATGGTGACGTACGTAGTGAAGGAGGGGAGGAAGAACGTAGCGAAGAGGAGCCGCGCCCCCCTCGACATGCCTAGGGGCTTAGGGAATTAAGAGCGAAGGAGCTGGGCGCGCTACGCTGAGCGAGCCGCTACTCAAAGACCACTTCCTTAGACCAGACCTTCTCGACGAACTCCGGTATCCCCGAGGACTCCTTCGGCCCCACGAACACCCTCCACCCCTTCAGCAGCTCCTCCAGCTCCCCGCTTATCCTAGCCGCCTTGCCGGGTATGATCACCGTCCTGTGCCTCACCCGGCCCATGACCCCGCTGGCCTTCAGCGCCTCCGCCACCTTCTCTGCAGTGAACCTGCGCCCAGCCACCGAGGACTCCACGCTTATCCCCTCGGTGTCCACGCACACTATGTAGCCCCTGCCGCTCTTCTCCACGTCCCCCTTAACTAGGAAGTAAGTCAGCGCCGAGTTGCCAGTGACGAAGATGGGCGTCTTCTCGTCGACCGGGCCCACCTCATAGAGCCCCGGCTTGACGGAGAGCGGCACCCTCGGGTCAGTGTACACGTTCTGCCTCCACGTCAGTATCGGCATTAGGGCCCAGACGTCCAGCGTGTGCATGACCAGTAGGTCGGCGTACCTCGTTATGAGGGCGTTGGCTATGCAGCACTCGAGCATCTTAGCCTCCACCTCGTCCCCCGGCGGCGACAGCCACACGGCAGCCGGGACCGCCATTAGCGGGTACCCCACGTCCCTGTCCTCCCCCTCTATCGCCGCGAGCCTCAGCATGGTGAGGAGGTTGATCGTCTCAGAGAAGGCGTCCGCCTCGACGAAGGTGCCCGGGTCGAGGACTATGTCGTCCACCCCCATCCTCCTCGCCGTGGCGGCCAGCGACTTGAGCATGTCCAGGTCCCCGGGCGCCGAGATCGCCACCGGCACCTTGTACTTTAGGGCTAGGTCGAACATGTCGCGCCAGTTGTCCTTATTCGCTGCGTAAATTAGCGGCCTGCGGCCGCTGGCCACGGTCAGGGCCTCCTCCATTACGTCTGGGTCGTAGCTGCATAGGATGATTGGGAGCCTCGTCGCCTCAATGATCCTAGCCACCCTCTTAGCGAACCTCTCCGGGACGCCGGACGCGCACCTGACCGCCACCCCGTCCAGCCTTATCCTTACGCCTATGCGCTCCATCTCGAACTCCTCGACCCGCCTCGCCCTCCTCAGGGCCTCCTCCTCGGGCGCCTCGTCGTCCACGTCGAAGAAGAGGGCGGTCGGCCTATACCACGTGAGCTCGTGGCGGTAGACGCACACCTTCCCCCCGACGGTGACCGCCCTATCCCCCACGCCTATGGTCACCTCCTTGACCGGGGGCCTGAGGAGCTCCAGCAGCTTCTCCAGCTTGGGCCGGTGCTCCGGCTTGAAGAGCGGCTTGCAGTCCTCCACCCTCTTCTGGCGCTCAATTAGCTTGGCCGCGAACGCCATACAGTTCACTTCGCCGCACTCGCCGCAGTTCGTGCCCGGCAGGCACCGGTAGACGTCCAGCGGCCTAAGGATCCTGGGCACTTACTCCACCTCACAACTTAGCGCTGACCCACCTCTCGTAGGCCGCGCGCCTCAGCTCCCCCTCCACCTTCGGCTTAGAGAGCACCTCGGCGAACTTCTTCAGCATGGAGGCGGCCAGCGGGTGGAGCATCATGAATAGGTCGGCCCCCGCCAGCATGTTCACGAGGGCCGTCGTGGCCTCCCACAGGGGGCCTCGGTACTCCCTCGGCCCCCACTCAGCGGCCTCCGCCCAGGCCTCCCTAGCGACCCAGGCGTTCGTGGCTGCGCAGGATATCGGGACCTGCATGGACTCCTCCCCCATCAGCCCCGCCAGCCTAATCCTCTCCATTATGCTGAACGTGTACTCTATCCCATAGCCCAGGCCTCCAGTGGAGGGGTCCGTAATTATGTGGTCCTTGGGCACCCCCGCCGCCATGACCTTTCGATTCAGCTCCTTCACTTGATTGATGTCGAGGAAGGCCAGCGTCAGGACGTTGTGCCCGTGCCTATATATCGACCGAGCCACGTCCTCCACCCTCATGTCCACTGTGACCGAGGCCATCACTAGCCTCTCGCCGGCCGTGGCCTCGGCCACCTTCTCAAATACGATCGGGTCCTTCTCCGGGTTCCCCGAGCCCCCGACGATCACGGGCACGTCGACCTGGTCCAACACCTTCCTGACGAACCTGGCGGCCTCCTCAGCTGGCCTATTCTCGAGGGACGGGTCCGTGCTTACGAGGTGGAGGGTGACTAGGTCCGCCTTGAACTCCTCAATGCACTTATTCACCCAGGCCACGTGGTCCTTCAGCACGTCCTTGTAGTAGCTCTTTATCGTCTTGGGCAGAGGGGGGACCGAGTCGAAGACGTCCAGGGCCACCACGGGCCTGTGGGGGGTCGGGGCCAGGAACCTGTAGAAGGGCGGGCACCTCTCGCCCCCTATCTTAATTACCCTCTTCCTAGTCCCTCCCTCCGAGCTGGTGGCCCCTATCGTGACCTCAGCTATGCTGCCGCTGTAGGCCAGCGCCGGCGCCTTAAAGGGGGCCTTGACGAGCTCTGGCCTCGGAGGGGGAGGGGCGGCTGGGGCGGCCGGGGGCGCGGGCACCGCGACTGGGGGCGCCATGCCCAGCGCCCGCCTGAGCAGCTTAGCGGCCTCCTCTAGGTACAGCTGGGCCTGCTGGACCTCGGGCGGGACGACTTGAGGAGCCTGAGTAATTAAGTGGAGCACGAGCTCCTCAGCCAGTATCTCTACGTCCCTCAGCTCGACCTCCTTGGCCTGGCTTACGCTATCTATGAACGACTTGACCTCCTTGGGCACCTTGGGCTCAGCCACTCCCTCCGCCCCCCCTCGGCGGCCCCAGGACCTCCAGTACTAGGACCTCGGCCTCCACCTCCACGTTCTCTAGCTCCACCTCCTCAGCCTCGTCTAGCAGGAGGAGGAGGCCCTCCAGCCCCAAGCTCTCGGACATTGGCCCGCGCCGCCTACCGCTTCTTAATTATTATCTTGTCGATCTTAATCCTGGCCCCCCTCAGCTCTATGCGCAGCCCGCCGACCGCGGGTATGGTTATGGCTGGGGCTGCGGGAGGGGGCGTAGCGAGCGGCGCAGCCGGCGCGGCGACTACGGGCGCGGCTGGGGCGGCCTCGGGGGCTGGGGCGGCGGCCTCCACCTTCGGCGCAGCCTCGGCCTCCCTCTGCTTAATCCACGCTGCCAGCGGGTGGCCGCGCTCGATGAGGAACTTCTTCAGCGTCTCGATGTCAGTGGCCTCTGCCTCAGTAGCTATCTTGTCCCTGAGCTCCTCTGGGATGGCGTCCTCAATGCGCTTTCGAAGCGTCGAGCTCATCCATACTATCCTGCACCACCCGCCGTCCGCCTGGAGGAACTTGGGCGACCTGTAGTACTCTAGGCCCATGCCCAAGAAGCCCTCCGTCTGTATTCCCCCGCCCGTCTGCGCGGCCATCGTTGAGAACGGGAGGCCGTTGACGGTAACCCCCTTAAAGCCCCTGTCCACTACGCCGAAGCCGTCCACCTCAGGGATGTAGAAGGCTATGGTCTCGAAGCAGCCGCAGGACGTGTGCGGGTGGCCGAAGGCGCTGTAGAGGAAGAACCTCTTGTTGGCCCCCAAGGAGCGCTCCTCAACCACCTTGTTGACCCCCTCGTACTCCCCCTTAATTGGGTCTAGGCACCTGCCCTTGGGTATGGCGAAGTTGGGGCCCTTCGGGTCGACGCTCGCGGCCGCCCTAGCGTCGAACCAGTTCATGGCCCCGCAGAGGGAGACCCTATTGGGCGGTATGATGCATACGTGTTGGGGGGCGAAGCTCTGGCAGAGGACGCACCCGTAGAAGGTGTCCACGTCCTCGTCTCGCATCCCGCGCACCCTCGCGTCCCTGGCCTTGTAGATCTCGAGGGCCTCCTCGTAAATCTCCCTCACCTGCGCCGGGTCCGTGTAGAAGGTCACCTGCATCTTCTCAATGAACGGCATGGCGCTCTTAAACAGCTTTATTAACGCTACGCCCCACCACTTGAGGGTGTCGAAGCCCTTCTTGAAGCTCTTCTTGCTTAGCCTAATCCATATGTCGTAGCGCTGGTTTAAGTGCATCATCCCCTCAATGTAGTTAGTGAAGTCGTGGATGCGCCTCTCTATCACCGGCTCTAGGTCCTTCTCCACCCTGGCGCCGGCCGCGTAGATGACTATAGCCAGCGGGTAGCTCTCCCCCTCCTTCATTTCCTTTAAGTCTGGGCCCACGACGTCTACCCTGCCGTCCTCCACCTCACTCACGTCCTTGGCCAGGACGAGCTCGCACTTGTGCTCCACCTTAGGCCCGCCGAACTCGACGTACATGTCCTCCTTCCTTATGCGCTCGCCCTCGTATACGGGGCCTACGTCTACGGGGAAGCCCTCCACTATCGGCAAGGCCTCAATCCCTCGCTTCGCGGGGTTAGGGAGGGAAGTATTTAAGGCTTAATGTTAGGCATGGGCCAGCGGCCAAGGCTTTAATAAAAAGTTCCTTAATTTTAACACTTTCACGACCCCGCCGCGCCCCGCCACCCCTGAGCTACGAAGTAGTTCAGAGCCTCAGCCACGCTGCCCACCTCGACCACCTCCATGCTGTAGCCCATCTTCGCGACGTACTCCCGCACGTCAACCTCGACCGGCTCCCTAGTTACGAACGTAAAGGGGCCCACCTTGACCCTACGCTCTTCGTACATCACCGCCCTCGCCTGCCCCCTGGGGACGAGGAAGAGCCTGGCCCCCTCCTTAGCGGCCGCGAGCGCCTTCTCGAGGACCCCTCCCACCTTGTCCACGGCCCCGTCCTCCCTCACGGCCCCCGTCATCACTACTGAGGGGTCCGGGCTCACCCCCCTCGCTACGCAAGTGAGCAGGACGGCTATGGAGGCCCCTGCCGAGGGCCCGTCGACGACGTAGACGTCCGAGCTGGCGACTATTAGGAGGTAGGCGTCGTAGGCGCTCGTGTCGAGGCCCGAGAGCCTGCCGGCCACCCTAAAGGCCGCCTCAGCGGCCTCCTGAAGCTCTATGCCGACCCTGGGGGAGGTGGCCACGAAGACCCTGCCGGCGCCCTTCTCAATCTTAGCGTACACCTTGAGCACGACCCCCTCCCCCTCCTGAGAGACGCCCACTATGTTTACGTACTTCCACCCCTCCGGCGGCGCCTGGCCGGGCTGGCTCGGGGCCCCTTGGTAGCGTAGGACGAGGGACGCTAGCACTAAGTTTAGGCCCAGGCTTACGGCGAGGGCGAGCGCTAGCGCAGCTACTGCCGCCCTACCCATGCCGCCCGCCGCTGGCGCGCAGCTTACGCAGAGCCGTCGCTTAAGCGTTGTGGGCCGCGCTGGCCTCGGCCAGCCGGGGGCCCGGCCGCGTCTAGGCGTAGCCTCATCACCTTCGCCTTGAGCCTGCGGCCCCTCCAGTAGTCCTCGGCCTCGCCCACGAACTCGAAGCCGAACTTCCTGTATAGGCGGATCGCCCTCACGTTGTCCGAGAGGACCGAGAGGACCACCTCCCTTACGCCCCTCCCCCTGGCCAGCCTCAGCACCTCCTCGACCAGCCTCGAGCCCAGGCCCCTGCCCTGGAAGGGGTCTGAGACCACGATCCCTAGCTCGGCCGACGGCCTACGGCTCGGCAGGTAGTCCCTCATCTTTAGGAAGGCGAAGCCCGCGAGCTCCCCCCGCTCGCTAAGTGCGACGACCGAGAGGAAGACGGGGAACGGGAAGGTCCGCAGCAGCGCCTCCCTCAAGGGCCCTATTGTAGATAGCACTAGCGCGACCTGGGCCAGGGCCCTCCAAACGCACGAGGGCCTGAGGAAGAAGGGGGGGTGGAAGAAGCGCTTGGTCTCCTCGCTCAGGGAGCCGTACATCCTGTACAGCTTTGGCAGGTCCCTGGTCCTCAGCTCCCTTATTAAGAAGCCCATCGCCACCGTTTGTCCCTAGGTGGTCTTTTTGTTTGTTTATGCCCTTTCACATCCAGGGACTTCCGCCTCATCCACGCGGATCTAGGTATTCGCGTGGGTCTGCGGCTAAGCCCTTGCCCGAGGGCCTGCCTCCTCTGCCACAAGTACAACAAGTACCACTTCGCAGTCCACCTATGCGAGGGCCGGCATGTAACACCTTGTTCGGAATGTTGGATTAAGGGTTGGCGGAGGGCAGCTGTAGGGTCGGGTGGCAAGCTCGCACGCATGGTTAATGCCGCCGAAGCTCTCTTCCCAAGAGACTATGTGAAACTAATTTCTGAGAAGCTAAAGCCTCTTTGAAAAGACCAGGCTAACTGGT
>JAWAOK010000050.1:0-7818 GCA_038894875.1 Candidatus Nezhaarchaeales archaeon | reverse complement strand
GGCAGCGGCCTCGCGCTGCGGCCATATTGATGGGGAATTTTTGATGTAAGTCATGCCAGGTGAGCGGCGGTGGCACTTCGCGACACAGAAGTGTGTGGCTTCATGACTTGAAACTCGCGCTTAATTGACGGAAACGAGGGCTTAAGGCTTATAACAATCACAAAGAAGTGCCAGGACAAACGTAAAGGATCCCTTTTGTATGATGCCAGAATTGGTAGGTTTGCGAGGGTCAACTAAGTCATCACCCTAAATTCTGCCGGACGGCAAAAGTTTCATTCATCGTAGTGGACGTGGTCTCGGTTGGGACGCCCTGCCCATCCAGTTAGTTTCGTGCTTCCTGTGGGTGCCTTCGACAAATTAGCCGCTAGGCCATAGAAAGCTTAATAAGAACTAACACATCACATAGGTTTCTGGTGATTAGGTGCCAGCGCTTGACCCGATGATAGTGGCCGGCTACGTAATAGCCTTCGTAGTGCTAGTGCTGGGAGTCATCTACGGCGTCGTTAAGGCCAAGCGAGGGGGGAGTAAGGCATGATAGACGTAGCCATAGTTGTAGCGCTAATCGTAATAACAATTATCATAGGGGTCAAGGGCTATGGAGTCAGCAAATCGATGGTTGGCTACTTCCTCGCCGCAAGGGGGCTCGGAGCCTGGGTGCTAAGCTTCTCCTTCATGGCCACCTACTTCAGTGCGGCCTCCTTCATAGGCGGAGGCGGGGCTACCTACCTCTACAACTTAGGCTTCGGCGCATGGCTTACGGCTTGGCACGTCATCGGAGTCGTACTGGCATGGGTGTTGATTGCAGAGAGGCTGTATAAGTATGCATCGAAGACGGGGATCATAAGCATACCGGACTTCATAGAGCACCGCTACCAGAGCAAGGCAGCTAAGGCGATAGCGGCAGTTGTCATCCTCTTCCTCTTCGTCCTATATGCAATCAGCGTATTCATGGCTGGGGCTAAGGTGCTAGCCGCTCTACTGGGCACTACATATGAAGTGGGCCTAGTGCTCCTCCTCGTCCCAGTCGCGATTTACGTTGGGCTCGGAGGGCTCAAGGCGGCGGCTCTAAACAACCTAATCCTAGGCATCCTAATGCTGGTGTCTGCCATACTGACCTTCGGCTACGTGATGTCTGCCGTCGGTGGCTGGGACGCCGGGCTTGCGGCAATAGAGAAGATGAAGATCGCAGACAGATTCGACGGGGCCCTGTGGCTTAATTTTAGCGGCTTCGGCCCGCCGCCCGCTATGACGGCCGGCATGGTGCCAGCGCTAATAATGGGGGTGACGTTCTCGATAAGCATCGCCCAGGTGGCCCTCCCCCAGCTACTCATGCAGTTCTATGCAGCTAGGGACGTGAAGGTCATTAACTACGGCAGGATCATAGGCCCCATCGCCGTGGGCGTATATGCTATACTTATGTTCTCGCTGGGGCTCTTCTGCCACTTAATACTTGATCCAGGGCTGCCAGCGGCGACAGTAATGGACCTATTGAAAGACCCTGATAAGGTGATACCAATGGTAGTAATGAAATTGATGCCCACAGGCGTTAGCGGGCTAGTTGCGGCCTCGGTTCTAGCGGCGACGCTATCGACGTTGGCAGTTGTCCTCATAGTGCTTTCCGCTTCACTCGTCAGGGACATCATCCAGGCTGCTAAGCCGGGGATTCCGGAGCCCAAGCTAGTCATGGCCGCTAGGGTCATGCCCGTCGTCTTCGCTATAATAGCCATGACCTTGGCCATATCGCCTCCAGGCATAATAGTTGAAGTGGTGGGCGCAGCCTTCGGCACCATATTCGCATGCTTCGTAGGCCCAGTGACGATAGGGCTCTATTGGAAGGGTGCCACTAAGGCGGGCTCTATCGCCTCAATGATTGCTGGCTTAGTGACCGGCCTCGCTTGGTTCCTGTTCATATACAAGAAGTTCCCCACCCCCACCGATCCCCTCGCTTGGGTGTATCCGGTTGTTCCAGCGCTGGCAATATCGCTGGTACTGTTCTTCTTAGTAAGCCTCTTCACTAAGAAGCCGCCGAAAGAGGTCCTTGACCTACTAGGGTAAGCCCCCCTCTTTTTTAGTTAAGCTTATATCAGGCGTGGCTGCTGTGTTAAGCGATCATGGTTAAGTGCGACTTGTGTAGGCTGAGCGAGGCTAGTTATGTATGCCATAGGTGCGGCGCAAGGGCGTGCGTCAGATGCTTCGATGTGCCCTCGTGGCTGTGCCGCAACTGCACACTAATAACTCAGCGACCTCTTGCAGCGGGCCATAGGCCCTCCCGCGCGCTACCTATGTTGATGAGGACAGTTGGGGCCCTGCTAGTAGCTGCGGGCGTGCTGCTATTCACCTTAATTCCATTCATCGTTGGAGGGGAGGTGGCCGGAGGAGGCGTAGTGTTCATAGGGCCAATCCCTATAGCCTTCGCCACGGGCGAGGTGTGGCCGCTCATATTAGTGGGTGCGGCCCTCGCGGCGATGCTAATAACTCTACTAGCGGCCCTCTGGGCTTTCACCTAGCCTCTAGGCGGTCCCCAGGGCATTACGCTATGTCCTCCATTGTCCCATGGGTGGAGCTTTGAGATGGAATATAAGTTAAGGTACAGCGACGGCCTCCTAAGCTTCAGCCTAAGTCAGTGCTTAGAGCCCCGTCTAGTAATAGAGTCAAAGGAGGGTCCTGGACTCAGTGCCCGCGAGGCGGTCGCCAGGGCCCTCGCCTCCCCCATGGGGGGAGCTCAGTTGAGCTCCCTCGCCAGACCAGGCGCGAAGGCAGTACTGATCGTTAACGACACCACAAGGCCCACGCCAGTGGCTGAAATAGCGGGCCTAATACTAGAGCAGCTCAGCAAAGTCGGAGAGCTTAAGGTGATCGTGGCGCTGGGGCTTCACCCGCCCCCTGGCCCCAAGGAGCTTGAGGCTAAGCTGGGGAGGGACCTCCTCAAGAGGGCGGTGCTCCACGACCCCAGGAAGGATCTCGTATACCTCGGCAGGACTAGTAACGGGACTGAAGTCTATATCAATCGCCTCGTGGTCGAGGCGGACCTGAGGGTGGCAGTAGGGACGATAACGCCCCATCCCTTTGCTGGTTTTTCTGGAGGCCCCAAGATTTTGCTGCCGGGAGTGGCTGGCGAGGAGACCATTAAGGCAAATCACAAGCTAGCCAGGAGGCCTGGAGCCGAGCTGGCCTCTCTAGACGCCAATCCCGTTTATCATGATGAGGTGTACGTGGCCTCGAGGCTCCCCACCTACGCTGTGAACCTCGTTCCTTCACTCGGTGGAGGCTACGCTGGGGCGTTTGCCGGAGAGGTTCTGGAGGTCCATAAGGCGGGCTCTCTTGCGTTCATGAGGCGCAACCTCTACCTCTTAGACGAGCCAGTGGACGCCGCCATAACCTCAAGCTACCCCTTTGAGGCAAACCTCTACCAATCATGGAAGGCGGTGTTTGCAGTGGCCGGAGCAGTCAGGGAGGGGGGGAGCGTTGTCTTAGCGACCCCAGCCAGAGGAGGGGTGCCTAGGGAGAAGCTAGAGGTGGTTAGGCGCTACGAACTAGCATCTAAGAGCTTAGACGAGCTAGAGGGAATGATCGACGAGCTGCCCGACCCTGTACTTGGAGTCGTGTACCTTAAGCTAAGGCAAGTCCTTGGGGAAAGGCAGCTTATTGTAGTGAGCCCCGGTGTTTCCAGAGAGGAGGTTGAGGACCTAGGCTTTACGTATGCACCCTCGATAGAGGGGGCGCTCAAGCAGGTCGGCGTAAGGAGGGGCAGGGTGCTAATTAACGCCGCTGGGGCTGAGGTGATAGTCAAGCTAAAGAGGGCGGGCGAGCTGGCGTTTTCCACGACTTCTTACTGCCCGCGCGGTAGTTCTACTGCTTAAGGGCGGAGCTCAGGATAGACGGATTGAAGATTAATGGCATAATATGACCTGGTACCGTCCGAGATGCCCCGGCCGGGATTTGAACCCGGGTCTCCGGCTCGAGAGGCCGGTATACTTAACCGGGCTATACTACCGGGGCTTCGCGCTGGCTTGTGTGCCTTAAACTTTAAAGCTTTTCCCAGCCTTAGCTTAGAGTCAGCTTGGGTGTCAAAATTCATAAAAGTTTAAGCATAGCCCAGAAACGTTAGTCGGCGGGCCGGGGTCGCCTAGCTGGCCTAGGGCGCCAGACTCATAATCTAAGTGGCGGGGGCCTGGCGCCGGATGGGGTATCTGGTCATCGCGGGTTCGAATCCCGCCCCCGGCACCAGTACCTCTAGTTCTGGTGCTCTACAACATGGCCGCGGCGATCAGGGAGAGGATCAACGGCCGGTCCTTAATCAATGTAGCGAAGTCCCTTAAAGCCTTGGAATATACGCCATGCACTCCTTCGTCCCTCTAACCCACAGGCCGTAGTACTCACAGAAGTACATCCCATCAGCCCTAGTCTTTTTAACCATGTAGCAGGTCTCGCAAGATCGGCCCGCCAAGTGAGCCACCCAAGAGGCCGCTCTAGAGAGGTCAAATATATAGATAAGGGGGCTTGCAACCGCCGCCTTCTTAAGCTCAGGCACCAGGCGTATAGACGACGCGGGCGCACGGGCTTAAGTCAAGCGTCATTAAGCGCTAGGGTAGCCCAGCTACGAGACCCTACCTCACTTTCTTCTCTAGTATCTCTACTCCCTTCGCCCCCCCTACTATCACTTTCTTAGCCAGTCCAGTGAAAATTCCTACCTCGACGACCCCCGGGATGCGCTTAATTTCTTCCTCGAGCTCAGCTGGCCTATCTATGGGGGGGAACTTGACGTCTATTACAAAGTTTCCGTTATCAGTTACAACCGGTCCATCCTTAGACTCCCCAGCCATCCTCAGTCTCGGCTCTCCTCCAAGCCCTCTTAGTCTTTTAGCCACATACCTGTGCGCCATGGGGAGCGTCTCGACGGCTACTGGCCTGGTCTCCCCGAGCCTACGTACTATCTTTGTCTCATCTACAATGACGACAAAGGCCTTGGCCGCCGAGGCTACTACCTTCTCCCTCGCCAACGCCGCCCCCCTCCCCTTCAGTAAGTTCAGCGCTAGATCCACTTCGTCAGCTCCGTCCACAGCTAAGTCTACTTCATCCACCTCGTCCAGACTCACCACGGGGATGCCACTCTCTAGGGCCTTTAAATAGGCCTGATATGAGGTGGGGATGCCCTTGACCTTGAGCCCCCCTCTGACCTTCTCCCCTAGAGCTTCAATAAAGTAGGCAGCCGTAGAGCCCGTCCCCAGGCCCACTATCATGCCGTCCTCGATGAGCTTGACTGCCTCTAGAGCCGCATTGCGCTTGGCCTCCTCTACGCCCTCCCTGCTCAATTCGAGCCCTCACTCTGGGTCAGAGGAGAGAAATATTAGCGCTGAGTCCTAGGGCCTCTTCGTCGTCCAGGATGCGCCCTCCACAGTAGCATAGTAAATCGATTCATACGACCTCTGGATGACCACGTTAATGTAACTTACTACTTTTACATAATAGTGATGTATTAGTGCCTTCACCTTACCTATTTTAAACTATCTTGTCTGAGCGCCTTCCTTATAGAGTGTCTGGCAGTAAGAGGGGCGCCCCGCATTCCTTCTACAGAGGCTGTATTTGAGGGGCCATGCTCTAAGGGGCTTGGGGTCAGGATGTTGAAGCCCCGGGCGGGACTTGAACCCGCGATATACCGCCTTACCAAGGCGGCGCCCTAACCATGCTAGGCGACCGGGGCCGTGAGAAATGGAGTCAAGGCCTCTAAAAAACTTACTTGCATAAGCCAACGGCTTAACAATGTCAGCTAAGCCTCCATTAACAGTTAAAGGTGTTGCATATATAGCTTAGCTTTCGTGAGGCCTGACGCGATGCTTTAGGTCAAACCACTTAATAGAGCTCCTCAAATAGAGGGCGATAACTAAGAGGGCCGCTAAGCTAACGGCGCTCACATGGCTTGTAGCCATCGCTGGAACCGGTATAAGCATAGTAGCGAGATCTTCGGCTACTGCCATGGCATTCACCTCGATGCTCGTTCTTGTCTCATTGACGACTTCAGTTACACTAACAACACAATTAACTAGGAGATGGGCGTTTCCTAAACCATGAAACCCTGCCTTGTTACATTTCCCCTTTTTATCATTACTATGTACAGATGCGACAATGCATCTATGGTATAAAGCTGCTGAGCCAAGTAACTTCCCTATAGCATGCCTAATAGTTGCGGTCGTGATGATTGTCTGCGCACAACATGGAGTAATCTCCTAGATATTGAAAGTATTAAACAGGTTATCGTGTTGCAGAATTGAAACGAGTCGAGCAAGAGACAACAATCTACACATGTGACTCCTTTAATTCCTTCATGCAATGGTACGGTTGTTTCAGGAGCGCTAATTCCAGTCCTCGGAATTAATTATGCGCTGACCTCATCCATAATTTTGCCCTGCATATTATGCGGCCTCACCACATTACTCCTATCATCTAAAAATCGTCGCTGATAAGAGAGCGTTTAAAGTTAGGGTCTTCGCCCTCTCCCTCTTAACATTCTCACAACTCTTCAGGCTATATTCTCCGAAATAGAATGCGTGCGGCTTAAACCTGCTTACGTCCCCCAGGCGGCATCCTAACAACCTTTCTCTGGGTATGGGAAAGCGGGGTCCCCCTTCACGCAGCCAAGCCACACTCTGCCGAATTATAAAACGAAGACCGGCTGAAAAGAAGATAGAAACCCATACAAAAACAAAGCAAGAATTAAGCTCACTCCTCGCTCAAAAACAGCCGAAAAATAAGCCTAAAACTAGCAGAATGATTGGTGCGGGGGGTGGGATTTAAGTCCATTTTTACTGGCAAATAAATTATGTACAAGTTGGGTTCAGGTTTAGGTCTCGGTAGGCGGGTTTATTATTTGACTTCCAGCTCACGCATTAAAGTTATTTTCGCATTTGAATAATTATCTTCCATGTTGCGCTATTTAATCTTATTACATTGACGCTGTAGCCTTTTCCCTCAAGTATTGGCGGTATATCCCTTACTGATGGTGGATTATCAAGGATCACCTCTAAAATATCGTTTTGCGATAGGCCGCTAAGGGCTTTCATAACTAGAAGCTGCGGGTATGGGCAGACTAACCCGCGTACATCCAGCCTGTATAGTCCTTCACCAGCTTTTTTCAACCTTAAATTTATTACTACTCAATGTACTCAACTCCATGTTTTTGAAAGAAGGAATGCTTTTAGCTCATCTATTCTATGTCTCCTATAAAATCCACTTATGTCCTCGCCTGGCTTTCTCCGCTCCAAATAATTGGCTATAAATGAAGCAACCATGAACTTCGTTTTTTCGGCTGGGACTCTCTCGGCTATTAGTTTACCGAGCGATGGATTATTGCCTAAGCTTCCGCCAACATAAATGTCATATGCCTACTTAATCCTATCGCCCTCCCTAACCTGTTTCCCAACCAAACCTATTGAGATAAACTTTTATATTGCTAATCTTTATTATTTTTTGTTGCCACGTGTCAATCGATAGAGAGAAAATTGAACTATTGAAGAATATTTTGAGGGAGCTGCATAAGGGCGTATCTATAGAGGAGCTAAGGCGCAAGTTTAAGGATGCCTTAGAGGGGATTTCGCCATTTGAGATACCTTTGGTTGAGCAGGAGCTTGTCAGGGAGGGTATGCCAATCTCAGAGATTCTTAGGCTCTGTGACTTACATGTTGAGCTCTTGAGGAACTTGCTGCGCCCCAGCGAGCTTAAGGACGTGCCTAGAGGTCATCCCCTAGATCTTCTCTCAAGGGAGAATGAGCGCATAGCTAGGCTTGCTGAAACCTTAAACATTTATGCTAGAGCCTTAAATGG
>JAWAOK010000049.1:0-8396 GCA_038894875.1 Candidatus Nezhaarchaeales archaeon | reverse complement strand
GTGGCAACTGGCAGCAGCATCGATGAGGCAGTAGAGGCAGTGTTCAGTGACCCAAGGCTCATTGAGGTCAAGAGGTTACTTATCCTCATCTCAAAATTTTCTAAGTATAGCAGCGACAGGGCTGGAATAGTAATAGGACAGGTGGCTAGGATGATGGAGAAGAACAGAGTGTTAAAGGAGGGGTTGATCTCTTCCATTAAACGAGAGGGGCTTAAGGTGAGGCTACTCTCAATCATGTATCCTATGGTGTTGGCCGCGCTCTACCAATTAGCGCGAGTAATGGTGTCCATGAATTCCTTGAGAGCGGGCGAATTAGTAATGCTTAACTTTTCGTTAGCTGCCTTGTCCACGGCTACTCCCTTTTACGCGACGCTCATAGTTATGGGCGAGGGAGCTCTAAGGAGGGGGCTCAGCTCGTTGTTGATATATCTCGTCCTCCAAGCAATACTAATGGCGCTTCTGCCTTAGTGATCAGAAGAGGTTAAATACGCTAACTAGAGGATTGAGGTGGTGACCTACGTGATGGGGAGGTTAAGGAGGATGGTGAGGGAGAGGATGGCCTCACCATTAGTCGAGGAGGGCATACTCCTTAGCTTGGCGGTCGCGTCATTGGCTGTGGTTCTCTCTCTCATAGTCTCAATATTTGGCGGCGTGAATAAGCTAATAGGGGCAGCGGAGGTCGGCGTTAGTGGCTTCTTTGAGGCCGCGATTAAGAAGTTAGATGACCTACTGAGGCAGCTTAGTAACTTCATTGCCGGATGAGGGTCGTGAAGGCGTGGCTCAATGAAGCTTCGCTCATATCGCTCCTGCCTCCAGCCATAATTAAGCTAAGCGACGGGCGCAACTCCCATCACGTCTTCGTCTTCGGTACGACTGGCAGTGGCAAGACAAATAGCGTGAAAAGAATAGCAAGCAGTCGCTGGGTGCGTAAGCCGATATTCATACTGGACTGGGCCGGGGAGTATGGGGACCTGGGCTTCAGGGAAGTAAGGGCTGAGTATGTGTCCATAGAGGGACTTAGGCCCATAGATGTGCTCGATGCCTTCAGCTCCGCCTATCAATTAACGAGGCCTCAAGAGGCCCTCCTCTTACACTGCCTTAGGGACTCAAGTAAGATAAGGGAGGTAGTTGAGAAGCTCGAGAAATACCCGGCAAGGAGCTCAGTTGAGGTCGAGATAAAGGAGGCTCTGCTTAGGAGGCTAGAGCTGCTAAGAGGCTTAAACATTTTCGAGGGGAGGATCGGCATAAGGGAGCTACTATCTAATAAGACTGTCATGAATCTAAGTGACCTTCCCTACGAGGCTAGGAGGCTAGCGATTAATGTCCTACTGAGGTTGACGTATAACGTGGCTCCGAAAGTTGGCGGAGGCGTTTTAGTCATAGAGGAGGCCGAGAACCTAATTCCGGCTAGGAGGCCCGAGTCCCCTCCATCGAGTGGAGAAATCATATTAAGCGAGCTTCGTAAGTGGGGCTTCTCCGTAATAGCTGTTGCCCAGCTACCATCGCAAGTGAGTGTAAACTCGTTCAGGAACTGCGAGTACATATTAATTCATAGAGCCAGGCTTACGCCACTAGAGGCCTCCTGGCTAGGACTTAACGAGGAGGAGGTTCGTAAACTGGCGAAATTAAAGACGGGAGAGCTTCTGCTCATCCAGAGAGGGCGCAAGAGGTGGTTGAGGGTACCCATGTATCGAGCAAAAGCGAGTATGAAGGGCTCTAAGACAATGATGGTGCAGCAAGGCTGCCTAGCCCGGGCTAACGAGGTTAGTCTAGAGGTTCTTGAGGGGGAGGTTGAAATGCTGCGCGGAAGGCTCGAGGCACTTGAGAGCGAGCTCAAGGACGTCAAATTCCTCGCGCTCCTCCTTCACTTGCTAAAGATCTCAAGAGAGGGGAAATTATTTGTAATTAGAGAGGGGGGGCAGCTCACCGAGGGGGAGGCTTCAATAGTAAGGAGAGGCCTTAAGGAGGTCGGAGAGGTCGAGGAAGTTGCGATTGAGGGCAAGCGATGCTGGTTTGTAAGAGGGGGCTTTATTGAATGACCTCTTCCCGTATGAATCGCCTAGGCCAGGCCAAGCTGAATTAATGGGGGCAGTTGCTGAGGCAGTCAAGGAGGGTAGGAACTTAGCCGTAAATGCGCCTAGCGGCTTCGGTAAGACCATAGCTGTGCTGGTTGGAGCCCTTAGCGTTTGCAAGAGAATAGTCTGGTTTACTAGGACTCATAGGCAGGCAGAGAGGGTGGTCGAGGAGGCAAAGGCCATCTCCTCAAGGATGCAAGTGACTGCCTTGGCGCTCCAGTCCAGAGCTAGCCTATGCCCGTTCTGCCACGAATTAAGCCCAGACGAAGCCGCCGTTTTATGCAGGGTCCGCAGGAGCTCATGTGAGCTCTATAGAGGCTTCTTAACGTCGTTTACCATTCCAAGCCCCTTAGTATTGAAGCCTAGTGAAGTGTACGCCTACTGTTTAGAGAGGGGGCTCTGCCCATACTACGTGCAGCTCAGTCTAGCGAGTTGCGTCAATATCTTGGCAGTGAGTTTTTTCTTCCTCTCTATTCCATTGGTCCAGAGGCTCTTACAAATCGATAAAGACGTCGTAGTTGTCTTCGATGAGGCGCACGGCCTGCCGAGCTCGCTTTCTGACAATGAGAGCTTGGAGGTCACGTTAAGAGGTATTAACCAGGCTGCGCAGGAGGCTGAGGCGCTCGGACTAAAGGGCTTACTAAACTTCATAGATGCACTTAAGGACTTAGTGAAGGAAGCGGAGGAGAGAGTATGGAGACCTAGGCGGCTAGCTAAAGCCCTTCAGGACAGGTCTGAGTACCCGCTCCAGGTAATCGCTGAGGCGCTGATATATTGGGGGGACGAGGTAAGGAGGGAGGTGGCTAGGAAGGGCGAGAGGCCTAGGAGCCACTTATATAGCTTAGGTCGATTCATATCTAAGTTGCTAACATGCAGCGAAGAATTCGTTGTCACAGCTAGGCCTGAGTCTCTTCAATTAGTGCGCTTAAGCACTAAGGCTCCTGAGCTAGGGGCTAGGTGCCAAATCTACATTAGCGGTACTTTAGACAAGGCTTTGCTGGAGGAGATGGAGGTTGAGGCCGACTTCCTAGACCTGTCGAAGTACGCTTCATACTTGTGCAAAACATTTATTTTGAGTGATGTCACAAGCTTATACCAGAAGCGAAGGGAGGCTGCCGAGGCGTACGCACACTACTTAAAACTCCTCTCGAAGCTTCCAGTCAACTTAGCAGCATTTTTCCCAAGCTACGAGTTCCTAGACGCCGTTAAGAGGGGGCTCAGGGAGCTTGAAAAGCCCCTATTTTATGAGGAGGAGGGCATGTCTAGCCTCAAGCACGAAGCGCTTCTCACCGAGTTTAAGTCCTTCGGGACAAGAGGGGGAGCTCTATACCTGGGAGTCTGTGGCGGAAGAGCCAGCGAGGGAGTAGACTTTCCTGAGGAGGAGCTCGATGTGGTCTTCATAGCCGGGGTCCCCTTCGAAGAGCCTAATGAGGTAGTGCAAGCTAGATTGAGCCATTACATTGATAAATACGGCGAGAAAGGATACCTCTTGGCCTACGTAATGCCAGCGCTTAGGAAAGTTGCGCAGGCTGTCGGGAGGGCGTTTAGGAGGCCACAGGATAAAGGGGTTGTAATCTTGGGGGACCATAGGTTCAAGAGGCTAATTAAGATGTTGCCGAGTTGGCTGAGGCCCTTTAAAGAGGTTAGTTGGAAGGAGCGGGGCCTACTTCTCAAGGAGGTAGCCAGTCATTTAAGTCTACGCATTGAGGAGCCCATCCGCCTTGAGTGATAGGAAGCTAACAATTATTACTGGAACGCCGGGTACGGGCAAGACGACCCTCGCCGCTAAGCTAGCCACCATCTTGCCAGCCAACCACGTAGACGTCCCACTTCTTGTTGAGGAGGAGGGGCTGTGGGTGGATGTTGATGAGGGCAGGGGCGTAAAGGTGGTAGATTTAGCCAAGGTCAGGAAGAGGCTGAGGGTGCTTGCTAAGGAGGGGAATCTTAAACTAGTGGTATCAAGCCACATTCCGGACGTGGCGTACAGGAGTGACGTCGATGCCGTAGTAGTCCTTAGGCTCCATCCATGCGAGCTCAAGAGGAGGCTCGAAGCCCTAAATTGGCCTCCCTCTAAGGTTAGGGAAAATGTGGTTGCTGAAGTACTAGCTGTATGCCTTAAGGAGGCCCTTTCATACTATGGGGAGGAAGTGGTATACGAGGCAGACGTGACTGGGATGAGTGTTGAGGAGGCAGCCTTGCATTTGATTGAATTGCTTAGAGCTAAGCAGAAATCCTACAGAGTTGACTGGCTTTCTAAGGCAATTGAAGATGAGGAGCTATTAAGGCTTCTCACCTTACTTTAACGCGGAGGCCACCTCAGGGCCCGCTTAACTGCAAGGTTTATATCTTCAGCAGTTACAGTCTTTCGTCCTGCATGCTTAGCTAGCTCAACGGCCTCCTTGGCTATATCGAAGGCTATGGTCTCTAAGACTTGGCCCAGGGCTTTAACAGCATCATCCCCAACTCTCTGAGCCCCCGCCTTTCTGATTACCCTATCTATTGGAGCGAGCGGAAGCTCTGGCAAGGCCGACCCCCGCGCTCAATATAGCGAGAGCGCTTAAATAAGACTTAGCCTAAACTCGACGCTGTGGGCAAGGTTAGACCAGTGGTTATTAAGAGCATGGCCAGGAGATTAATGGCCCAGTTCGGTGATAAGCTCACAACCAACTTCGAGGAAAATAAAAAGCTGATAGCAGAGCTCACGACGATTAAAGCCAAGCACCTTAGAAATAGGCTAGCTGGCTATATAGTCAGACTGATGAAGGCCACTAAGGCTGGGGACGAAAAAGCCTGACCCTCCTCCTCAGAATTAGCTGGAGCAGCTCTACTCCTCCTCTGCGAGGGCTCCGTTCAGGCTCTAGCTCGATTTCCACATAGCTACCTAGACTTTTGACTGAGCGGGGCTTTGAGCCGAGCGCCAAAAGGGTGCTTTCTGCGATCTCCTCCTCGCTAACTGCAGGAAGCGCCTTAACGCAGCCCACAGAGCACCCGGTGCACAGCCTGGAGGTGAAACATAGGCCTGCGCACGGCACATTAACGCCAGTGAGCAGAGTTATTGAGAATGTTGTAGCGCAACACGCGCTCCTAAACACAGGCAACGACTTCTCCTTCGCGGCTTCAATCACGAGCTTTTTGAGGCCTGGCTGAGGAACGTCCACTAGCCTTCCTCTTGGACGAGGAACGTCTATCTTCAGTAACTTGAGCCTATCATATATCTTCTGAGAGAGCCTGAGCCCGCCAATTACTACCCCTACAGCCCCGGCTTGCTTAGCTTCACTCAGCAGATCGTCTACCTCGCTCTCCAGCCCAGGAAGGAGGGGCCTTAAAAATAGGAAGGATGGTATGCCTTTAGAACGTAGCCTCTTCAGCGTTTCTAGGCGCTCTTGAGGACTAGGTGCTTTAGGCTCTAGCTCGTGGCTTCTGTTCAGCGTTATTATGGTGACTAGGACGTTAATTAAGCGAGGGAGGCTCCTGGCAAGCCTTTCAACCTCCTCATCGCCAAGAGAGGCCTTTGTCGAGATTTGGCAAGGGTTCGATAGGTGGTCCCTAACCTTGCTTAAGTAGGATAAGGTTACATTGAGGCACGGGCCGTACAGGGGCTCGCAGACGCTGCCAAACGAAAGATACGTGCCGTGAGGGCCAGGTAGGAAGAAGGGATTGGAGGCTATTGCCAGGAGCCATTCCTCGCCACTTAATGAGTACGGCTGTGCTTTACCTCTAGGAAAGCCCAAGTCATCTATGTAACAGTAAGTGCAGGCAAAGGGGCAGCCGACGCACGTGTGCACCGTTAGGCCGCAGGGTCTAGGCCTTCTACGGGCGTGCCCATCGTTGAGTGACCTCCTACGGGCTTCGGCGCTCAACTTCTGCTCAAGCGCCCTACGTAAGGCTTCCTTAAGTACAAGGGAAGACCTTAACGCCCTTGGGCCGAGCTCCAGCTTCAAGTCAAGCATAAATACTGGAGCGGGGCTATTCTAACTTACGGAATGACGAGGTTGACCTGCTCTGACTCAAAGATGATGTCATGTACCTCCTCGGACCGAAATGATAATGGGTGCTCGCTATGAGAGTGACCGTTAAGTTCGCAGCGACGCTCAAGCCCTTAGCCCTAGTCCCCGTAAGGGAGGTGGAGGTGGAGGACGGAGGCAGTCTGGCTGACTTAATTAAAGCAATAAGTAGGGTGGAGAGCGATAAGCTCGTTCGCAGGCTTTTAGACGGCGAGGGGCTTCAGCCAGACATACTTACATTAGTTAATGGTGTAGAGATAAGTGCCCTTCAGGGTATCCTCACAAAGCTTAAGGAGGGCGATGAGGTCGTATTCCTACCATCGGTTCACGGAGGGGGCGTGGAACTCGAGGCTATATGGTGGGACGACCTCTACTTCAAGACGCTGGAGCTTGCGAGGGCCATCAGGTCCTCTAAGTTTAAGCCAGACATTATAGTTGGCATCGCTAGAGGGGGATGGGTTATCGCTAGGCTCCTTTCTGACTTCCTTGGAAATGCAAATTTAGCAAGTGTTAAGGTAGAATTCTATAGTGATGTGGCCGAGCATAGAGACTTGCCGAGCATAGTCCAGCCAGTTTCAGCACACGTAGAGGGGCTGAAGACGTTAATAGCTGATGATGTGGCTGATACTGGCAGGTCGATAGAGGCAGTTAGAGGGCACCTAGAGGAGAGGGGGGCTTTAGAAGTTAGAGTAGCTACAGTATACTATAAGCCCTGGTCAATAGTTAAGCCAGACTATTATGTGGTTGAAACGACTAAGTGGATCATTTTCCCACATGAAGTGAAGGAGACTTTGGTGAGGCTACTGCGGAGGTGGCTTAAGGAGGGGGTAGGGGAGGAAGTGATGATAGAGAGGCTGCTGAAGGCCAAGGTGCCGGCGAAGGTACTAGAGGCCCTCCTACCAGAGGCCCTCCAGGAGGCGAGGGACGGTGGGACGTGAGGGCCTGGACGGTAGATATTTACAACGTAGGTAAGCTTGGAGTAGCTATGACTGGGCTGCATTTACCGAAGGGGGTGAGCATAGAGGAGGCTCTAATTAAGGTGAGGGAAGTCGGGGGCGTGTTAGCGGTTCAGCTTTTTGATTGGAGGAGGGTCGTGGGGCCGGTACACCTTTTGCAGGCCTCCGTCTTAGCATATAAAGCGTTTAAGGAGGGCAGGATGTTGTCTAGATCCCTCTCCATGGAGGTGATGCTTTATGCAGCAGGTGAAAGGCAGATCAAGGACGCTATAGCTAAGCTAGGGGGAAGGGAGGACAGAGTTGTGGCCTTATGCTTAGCGCCAAATGAGGAGGAGGCAGTGAGGGGGCTAACTAAAGCTATAGAGGTGCTGGGGGCTAGTGAGGATGAGAAGCTCGTAGAGATGGAGGAAAGCAAGGTAGGCGAAGTGACCAGGGCATTCGAGATAAGCGACGAAGAGGTCGAGGCGTCAATCAAAGAGGGGGAGGGCGTGGTCCAGGCTTTAATTAAGTGCGTACTAAGTCGGGTGGCTGAGCTTGACGTCAAGAAGGAGGGCTAGCGCCCAAGTATCTTAGCTATTGAGACCACGTCCCCCTGCCTAACTACAGAGATCCCAGTGCTGCTACCCACGATCTCTATTAGAACTATCCAGTCAGGATTTTTGAGGTCTACCTTCCTGTCAATTCGAGAGGCCACTGCCTCGATAACTTCCCTGCTCCCCAATAAGGTGGCCCTCTTATTTACTGTAATACGATAGGTCTCACTTGAAGAAATCTTACGTTCAGCCAGGCTTTGAGCTGAGTTGGCTATTTCACTGAGATCGGTGGGCACGACGAGCTCAATGGGTGTGAGCTTAAATACGTACCTAAAGTCCCACGGCCTCTCACTGGCCATGGAGCCCAGCCTCTTGGCCGCTTCAAAGGGGTCCAGCCTCGTCTTAACAGCCACGAGCCCGGGGATGGAGGTTCTCCAGGCCTCAACAGAGTCGTCGCCCAACTCCCTAAATAAGTACCACAGCTCACTTATGCAGTCATCCTCCCTGTTTCTATACGTTGATACAAGCAAATTAAAGGGGCGCACAGCCGACACCCGCTGCGTGAGGCTGAGGGCGCCTTTCATTAGGCTCTTTCCGCGTAAAAAATTTTTATAAAGAAAAATGGACGAGGGCCCCGAGGTGACTTCAGTGATCGAGGAGGAATGGGAGGAGGAAGAGTGGGAGGAGGAAGAGTGGGAGGAGGAGTGGTGAGCCTCCGGTAAGCCCGTTCTTTTAATGTAGTCTTTTACGTAGGAGGGGGGCTTACGCCACGCGTTGCCGTTCTCGACAGGGACCTCTGTAAGCCCTCTAAATGCAATAAGGAGTGCT
>JAWAOK010000048.1:0-8462 GCA_038894875.1 Candidatus Nezhaarchaeales archaeon | reverse complement strand
TTGATCGCCTAGGTGCCTGTCTACGGACGCCCAGGTCTCTAGCTGTCGAAGTAGCGAGTCCGCCGCCTCCCTCCCAACGACCTCGGCCGGCTTCCCCCTCTCTCCAAGGCTGTCTGAGCCCATCAGACACCCCTCCCCCTCAGCGACGAGCAGGATGCCGCAGCCTGGGTCCAGGCTGCACTTGGGGTGCCCCGGCTGTAGCACCTCCCGCTCAATGCTGACTACGTCCATCCCCCCCTCGCGAAGCCTTTCATAGGCCGCCCTACTCATCCGCTCGACGACGTGGCTGGGTAGCCGGCAGCTATACGCAACCCCCCTCACCTCAACACTGCCCCTCCTTCCGTCTAGGCTTATTGGCGAGAGCTGGCCAGCTGGCTCCATGACCGCCCTGACCATCCCGCCGCCCCTGGGGTAAAAGCCTCGGCGCAGGGTGGCTACCTTACATCGATAGCCCATCTTCAAGAGGGCCGGCGTCAGGACCCTCTCGACGTAATCTACAGGAGGAGCCATCGGGTTGTCCGTCCCGCCCTTAATCTCGGCAGTCACGACGGACGGAGCTAGCGCGGCCACGGGCATTAGGCTCTGGAGGACTAAGGTAGTTGAGCCCGCGGTGCCTACGTCGAAGCTAAAGAACCCCGACCTAGGCTTGGACGGGATGAAGACGAGCTCTCTAGAGCCCACGTGAAGCCCCTCCACGCGCGCATTGACGACTTCCGCCACGGCCTTAATCGCCGTGAGGTGCTGCGGGCGGAGGCCAGGGTTGCTGCGCTTAGCCCTGATGTTGAACACCTTCACCGGAATCCCTGAAACTGCAGATAGCGCTACGCTCACCCTCAGTATCTGCCCCCCTCCCTCTAGCATGCTGCCGTCGACCTCAATGAGGCCTAGCCCACCCCGCATAGCTTGAGCGCCTCCTCTAGGACCTCCTTAACGCCCTCGCACCTTATGGCAACCATTTTGAGCACCTCGCCCACCCCTAAGAGCTGCTTGGCCCTCTCCACCTGAGCCACCTTCGCCAAGTCAATTTTATTTAAGGCGGGGACGAAGGGGATGGAGCTGAGCTCTCTTGATATTTCGCGGTACACGTTGACTTGCTGCTCTAGGCTGTAGCCGGAGGTCTCAGAGGCGTCTATTATGAATATTGCCGCCTTCGCTAAGTGGCGCAGGGAGGCGATGGCCTGTCTCTCTATGGGGTTCCTCTCGTGGAGGGGGCGGTCCAGGAGGCCCGGAGTGTCCATGACCTGCACCTCTACCCCTCTCCACCTCAAGTGCCCCACTAATACGCTCCTCGTTGTGAACGGGTACGGGGCCACCTTCGGCTTGGCAGTGGACACGCACCTGACGAAGGAGGACTTGCCCACGTTAGGCGCGCCGGCCACCACTACGACCACTCCGCTTACATCGATGGAGGGCAGCTCCCTAAGCTTCAGCGAGGCCTCCCTCAGGAGGCTGAGGCTAGGCTCTAGGTCCCTTAGTATTGAGCTGAGCCTGCCGTAGAAGGCCCTCCTGGCCTCAGCGGCCTCCCTCCCGCTCTTGGCCCTCCTCACCCTCCTCAAGTACTCCTTCATCAGCCTAGCCACCATCCCCTCGCCCCACTTTACGTGGGCCAGCGCCTTCCTCACATTGCCCACACCGACCAGTATGTCCGCTAGCTCGTAGTAAAAGGGGTGGAGTGAGGGGAAGTCGGGAGCCGACGTTAGGACCTTCCTCAGCCTGCTTAGAACTACGCCCCCGGCACACGACACTCTAGCCCCCTCCTTCACCTTCACCTTGAGCTCGGGAGGCCCTGCCTTGGGCGCCGCCGCCCCGGCCTTCCTCGCCCTTCTAAAGGCAATGTCTATTAGCTCTGAGGACGATGGAGGGGGAATCATGGAGGAGAAGGGCTGCCCCAAGTGCCCACCCTCCTAAAGACCACCCTCCCCTTGGAATTCCTCACTTCAAGCACCCTATGGTACGGGATGCAGGCCTCCGCGTCCCCCTCAACGTAGACTAAGTAGTCCCTACCAACCTCCTTAATGAGCTCCCCCCTAAGTTCCTTGACGTCGCCGGGGGCGCCCCTGTGTCTCACTAGGACGATGCACCCGCTCAATCCACCCGTCCACTTCAGCTTATTGATAGCCTCCCTCGCCGTAACCATGCCCCAGCCCCCTGAGAGCGCTCCGCTCCATTATAACAAGTTTTATAACGAAATTTTAAGGAGTCGGGCCTTAAGAGTGGGGGAGCTTATGGAGGCTTTCCAAAGGAGGGTGCCCCTAGCCGTCGGAGCCACTACAGTTGGAGTTAGGTGTAAAGAGGGCGTCGTCCTGGCCTCCGAGAAGCGCGTCTCCTACGGCTTTACTGTAACGAGTAGATCGGCTAAGAAGGTGTTTAAAGTCACTGACAGGATGGGGATAGCCTGCGCCGGATTAATAGGGGACATGCAGGCAATCGCTCGCTCCCTCGCAATTGAGGTAAATCTTTACGAGCTCGAGCACGGTAGGAGGATGAGCATCAGATCGGCGGCCAAGCTGTTGGCTAACATGCTCTTCAGCCAGCGCTACATGCCCCTCTACAGCGAGACTCTGCTCGGGGGCGTGGACTCTGAGGGGCCCCACCTCTTTGTACTAGACTCCCTAGGCTCACTCATTGAGGACGACTACGCTGCCATAGGCAGCGGGGCTGAGATAGCCATAGCCATCTTAGAGGACGGGTACGCTAAAGTGGACGGGCTGAGGGGGGCAGAGAGTCTCGCAGCTAGGGCGGTCAAGGCAGCCATCGAGCGCGACGCCCTATCTGGCGACGGCATCGACCTCTTATTGATATCTGAGAGGGGGGTGGAGGAGAAGTTCGCTCCAGTGAAGTAGCTTTATGGCCCCCCTGTCCCTGGCCGACCTCTTAGCGAAGCAGCACTATCACATCATCGGCAGGGCAAGGCACGCGGCAGTGAAGAGGTGCCACTGGCTCTACAAGGCCCTCGTCGACGGCCAGTCTTGCTACAAGTCCTGGTACGGCATACAAAGCCACCGCTGCGTTCAGTTCACCCCCATGCTCTCTTGCACCAACGCCTGCCTCCACTGCTGGAGGCTCGAGAGGGAGGACGTGGCTGGGTGGAGGGAGCCCGTGTTCAAGGACTTTGATGAGCCGGAGCAACTCATCATGGAGGCGCTTAGGGAGCAGCTTAGGATAGTTAGCGGCTATAAGTCGAACCCCAGGGTCGATAGGCGCAGGCTAGAGGAGGCCAGGCACCCGAGGCACTTCGCCATATCGCTAGCTGGCGAGCCTACCCTATACCCGATGTTAGGCGAGCTGATAGGCGCCCTAAAGTCTAAGTCCTTCACCACCTTCCTCGTAACCAACGGCCAACTCCCCGAGGTCCTCGCCAGCCTGCCATACGAGCCGTCTCAACTGTACATATCCGTCAACGCCCCCAATAGCGACGTGTACCTCAAGGTCTGCAGACCCTCCTTAAGTGATGCGTGGAGCAGGCTATTGAGCACCCTGGAGCTAGTTAGGTCGTTTAAGTGCCCCACGGCACTGCGCATTACCTTAATTAAGGGGGTCAACGACCTTGACGTAAGTGGCTACGCTAAGCTAATCGAGTTAGCCAACCCCCTCTACGTGGAGGTCAAGGCGTACATGTACCTGGGCTTCTCGAGGCTCAGGCTTGGGCTGTGGAACATGCCTAGGCACAGCGAGGTGGTAAGCTTCGCTAAGTCGCTCGCGGAGGAGGCTGGTTACTCCCTCCTGGCCGACTCCCTTCACTCCAGGGTCGTCCTCCTCTCTAGGGTCAATAAGCCCGTCCAGGTCTCTCCATGAGGTGAGGGCTTGGGCGCCATTGAGGAGAGGCTAGCCAAGTGCCTCGCCTCCCTGAAGGAGGTGCTCAGGGAGGTGAGGCTTAAAGAGGGGGCCAAGGAGGCTAGGGAGGCCCTAGACCTAGCCCGCCGCTACTACTTAGACGCCCTCTACTACCGCGACCGCGACCCTCCGACGGCCCTGGCCTGCGCCTCCTATAGCGAAGGCCTCTTAGATGCGCTGAGGGTCTTGGGCCTGGCCTCGTTTGAGTGGCCCACCGTCAGCACCGCTAAGCTCCCAACGGCCGCGAAGAGGGTCCTAGTGGCTGGGGTCTTCGACTTAATTCACCCCGGCCACTTATACTTCCTCCAGCAGGCCAAGGAGCTCGGGGAGGTCTACGTAGTAGTCGCCAGGGACTCTACTGCTGAGAAAGT
The DNA here is from genome assembly GCA_038894875.1 of Candidatus Nezhaarchaeales archaeon. Taxonomy (GTDB): domain Archaea; phylum Thermoproteota; class Methanomethylicia; order Nezhaarchaeales; family B40-G2; genus JAOAKM01. The sequence goes on along the minus strand of JAWAOK010000048.1, from coordinate 4,257 downwards.
TAAGGGCAGGAGGCCGATAGTGCCCGAGGGGCAGAGGCTAAAGGTAGTCAGCCAGCTGAAGCCAGTCGACCACGCGGTCTTGGGTGAGGAGGGGGACTTGCTCAAGGTGGTCGAGCGAATTAAGCCAGACATAGTCCTCCTCGGCCCCAACCAGCCCTTTAGTGAGGAGGAGCTTAAGGAGGAGCTGAGGAGGAGGGGGCTGGAGACACAGGTCCTTAGAGTGAAGGAGATCTATAGGGACTGTGAATTATACAGCTCCTCCATGATAATTGAGGAGGTATTATCTAGGTGGCGCGGGTCAGCTAGACAATATGAACCTCGGCCTTGATGACGTCTCCATCCCTAAGCCCTAGCAACCTCCTTATGTTTACGGGGGCTATGAACTCGACAACGTCCCTCCCATAGTGAGTACGCTTGGCTATTACTAACGCCCCCTCAACCCTTCCGTTTATAGTTGCCTTGAAGCACTTGACTGGGCCGTAGGTCCTGTCTCCATCACTGAAGCCCTCCACCTCAATGCCCTTAAAGTGGTTGAGTATCTCTCTGTTCGCTAGGCTCTTCGAGTCCCTCAGCCTCACGTTAAGCGTACCCGGATAGGGGTCGAAGCCCAGCTTGGCTATGAACTGCCTCCTATAGCCCTCGCGACTGACGTAGTAAGCCCCCTCGCCTATGCCAGTGAAGACCTCTCCAACTAGGGCGACTGAGGCCACCTCCCCCTCGAAGAGTTTCCTCAACTCTAAGTAGACCCCCCTCAGAGCCTCGACCCCCTCATCCGTCAGCGCCACCTCCTGCCCCCAGCGCGCCACCTCTCGCTTAATTAGCCCCCGCCTCTCGAGCTCAATGAGCCTCCTGGACGCGGTCTGCTGCGATACCCCCTGGGCCCTCCCAAAGGCCGAGGTATTTATCACTACTGGATGCTTGGCGGCTCCGAGGAGCGCCAGCCTGTAGAGGGACCACCAGAGCTCAGGGCTGACCCTCAAGCCCCTCCCTCGCCACCCTCGTAGCTAAGCTGTGGGCTGCCAATATGGGCTCGGGGACCCTCCTACCCTTAAGCGTAGACTTCAGCACCAGCTCTACTGCCTGCCTCAGCGTCACCTTATGTCCAACGCTAACGTATATCGGCCTAGCCCCCTCCTTCGTCACAACTGCCGCGCCCACTACCTCCCCCACTTCCGGGTCCCTTAGTAGCGCAACCCCATCGACGAAGGGCCCCTCGACCCCGAAGAGCCTTCTCTTCGCCACGCCCACCGTGGGTATGTCGAGGACTACGCCCACGTGGGTAGCCAGTCCGCATCGGTAGGGATGGGCCTTACCCTGGCCGTCTATGAAGACCACGTCCGGCCTCACCCTGGCCCTCCTTAGCCCAGCTATTATTGAGGGTGCCTCCCTAAAGGAGAGGAGGGTGGGGACGTAGGGGAAGAGCTCCGGTACTTCAGCCACTACTTCCTCAACCTTCCTCCAGGTCCCCCACTCAAGCAGGACCACGGCTGCCACCATCCTCCCCCCTCTGGAGGCAACATCGGCTCCGGCCACTACCTCGACCCCCTTAACCTCCTCCTCCTTAGCCATGGAGGCTATGAGGCGCTGGGCTCGGCGGGCCTTCTCAATATTAAACGAAGGTGGGAGCCTAACTACCCCTTGGCGCAAGGCTTATCCTCACTCCCACGAACACGGGCCCTCTTACGTCTATCCTCCTCCCCTTAGCCTGCACATACCTTCTTGCTGCCTCTTGTATCTTGATATTGACGTCCCCTGGGTGCTTAGCCATTCTGACCCTCACGTCCACCTCGCCGCCGCGCCTTGCCAGCCTCTCGGCCTGGGCCGCAGCCCTACAGGCGATCGCATAGGCGTAAGTTATGCCAGTGTCCACTCCCTCCTCGCGCGCCCTGACCACCTCCTCCTTGTCCTCAAATCCCTCTGGAGGGAGGCCGAGCACGTCCCCTCTATGCACGTAGATCCTATTGAACGCCGCTGGCCCCACTAGCCTGACCCCTGGGTCCCTCTCATAGACCTTGGCCTCCGCCCAAGCGCCTAGGAACTCCCCCCTGAAGGCCACGTACTCGCAGGGGCTGGCCTCGTCCTTGTAACGCCTTAACGCCTCGTAGATGGCCTCGGCCAGCCTCCTCCCCTGGGACGTAGTAGGGGCCTCGTCCACCTCCACCATCGAGGCTATCTCCTCGTCGCTCAGCTCCCACGCGCCATAGAACTGCGGGTACGCGAGCGCCCTCACGTCGCTCATCCCCTCGAGGATCATGGCCACCCTCTCCACCCCGATGCCTAAGTTGAGGACTGGGTACTCGATTCGGTACCTGGCCAAGGCCACTGGGCTATAGAGCCCAAAGTTGGCTACCTCCACCCACTCGCCGCCGTGCTCAACGTATGTCTCGTGCTCGGTGCCCGGGGCATAGTACTTAGCGGTCACTTGCTTCCTTACGTGCCTAAACTTCCTGAAGCCGAGTTGCCTCAGCAAGGCCTCGGCGAGCTCGAAGCCTAGGTCGACGCTCAACTCCTCGTCCATAACTACACAGGACGCTGAGTGGTGCACCCTCAGGTGGGTCTCGTCCTCCCACTCCTCCCTCCTAAACCTAAGCCCTACACTGAATAGCTTGATCGGGAGGGGCCTTCGGTGCTGGAGGCTGGCGAGCGTTAAGAACCAGGCAGTAGTCATGTGCGACCTGAGCGTCAGGTTAGTTGGCTGGGGCCTGAGCTCCTTAAACTCTGGAAGGCACTTTGAGAGCACCTCAGTCGCCTTTGCGTCGTCGATATTGAGCGCCTTAGCTAGGCTCTCCACTAAGTCGTCGGCGGCCACTTCTCCCTTCTTGTAGGCATGTAGGACCCTCTGAAGGTCTGACGTGCGCTGGGCATCCATCTCGACCCCCAGCTCCTCAATCCTCCTTACGACGTCCTTACTAATCCCCACGTCCGGCCTGGGGAGTGTGGCTAAGAAGTAGCACCTGTCAAGGATGGCGAGGGCCTCTGGCCCGTACTGCTTCCTGACCTCTGCTTCCTCGACTATGACTGGGTTCACCACCTCGTCGAAGCCTAGCCTCAGAAAGGCCTCCCTGAAGCGCTGGACGACCTCCATCACTGGGTGGGGCCGGCCGGGCCTATAGCTTAGCCCCACCCTAGCCTTCATCCCCTCGAGCAGCATCCCGCCCTCGAGCCAGGCCCTAACGAAGTCCTCCTCGGCCTTGGCAGTGAGCTCCTCGACCCTCCATGCGCCCAACTTCACTACCTGGCTATCGCAGCCGGTCTTAATGAGGGCCGGACCCTATTCAACTTTCCCGACCCACAAAAATCGTAGGCCTTAATTGTGCGATCCAGTCGTAGCTGAACCCATAGAGCTTAGCGCCTAATCATCTCAAGACCGGCGAAGCGACTGCCCAATGGCAGGCCCCTCAGCACTTATTGAAGGCGGGCCCGGCGGGATTTGAACCCGCGACCACTCCCCGAGGCCCTAGGCCTCTACGGGTTAAAAGCCCGCTGCTCTACCATGCTGAGCTACGGGCCCCTGAAGAGAGCACGCAGGGGCGCTTAAAGATTAGGGTGGCGGTCGGACGCTGAAGTAAGCTTTAAGCGAGTCGCGGCCGGCGCTGAAGCAGGCGGGGGTGGCCGAGCTAGGTCAAAGGTGCGGGACTGAGGCTCCCGTGGCGTAGGCCTTCGTGGGTTCAAATCCCACCCCCCGCATCAACCCACCGTGAGAAAAATGTGCCCAATAGGTCTTGGTGGCCCTTTCGTCAGGGTCTCGAGTAAAGGGGGCCTGGAGTCTCCTGAGCATCTGGTGAGGTTGCGGAATTTAAACGAACTGCCTAAAGGCAGCAGGCAGAAAAATTTACGGCGACTAGGCCTGCAATTGACGTGTTGCGGCTAAGTTGAGGGCCCCCTTCCTCCCGGACTCATGACGTTTTGTTCAATAGTTTGGGTCTTTCACATTCGGGCTTCAGCAGCCTAGGACTTGCAGAGCTCGTAGGCGTCGGGGGTCGCGCTCTATAGCTTGGCGCTCATTTTAGGAGGGGGCTATGCTGGGGTATCTGTCGCCGAGATTGCCAAGATGTACATTTAATGTCACTGATGTTAGAAGCGATAATACTGCGTTAAGGCCGTGTAGCCCATGGCCATGATCACCATACAAAATTGCTTGGTTAAGTATAAATTTCTCGGCTTTCGTCGCCTAAATAATTTGATTGATGCTCAATTTATAAAGGGTACATATAGTTGGTAAGGTCTGTGCTTGTCGCAGGGTAAAGGGTGCTGCTT
>JAWAOK010000047.1:0-8990 GCA_038894875.1 Candidatus Nezhaarchaeales archaeon | reverse complement strand
TGGGGGGACTGATGCGCGACTTGAGCGGCACCTTCACCGCCACTTGCATCACCTTCGCCGCCTACACGGCGCTGTCCGCCGCGGCGATCGCGATCGCCGGAGAGGCCAGGCGCGCCGAGCGGCCGCCTCCTTAACAAACCCTAGGGATGGGCTCCCCCACCGGGGGCTCCACCACGCGCCTGCCGCCCACTCTCGTCTCCATCACTACGAAGCCCGGGTGGTCGGCGACCGCCTCTCCTATTATTGCCGCGTCCCTCCCGTGCGCCGTCGCCCTCACGGCCTCCAGCACGTCCCTGGCCAGCCCTCGCTCCACCCCAAGTATGGCCCTCCCCTCACACGTAACCTCCAGCGGGTCCAGGCCCAGCATCTCTGAAGCCGCCCTGACCTCCTCCCTAATCGGTATGGCCCCCTCCCATAGCCTTATCCCCACCCCAGACTTAGAGGCCACCTCGTTCAAGGCAGCCGCCACCCCGCCCCGCGTTGGGTCCTTGGCCGCAGTAATTCCCCCCACCTTAAGGGCCGCCTCCACAACGTCCCATATCGGGGCCACGTCCGACTTCAGCTCCGTCTCAAAGCTCAGCCCCTCCCTAACGGAGGCCAGGGCTATCCCGTGGTCTCCAATAGTGCCCGTCACTATTATTAAGTCGCCGGGCCTAAGGCCGGAGTCCCTCAGCACTTTGCCCCGCTGGGCCACGCCGAGCCCGCAGGTGGTTATGACCACCTTGTCCACCTTCCCCTTCGGCATCACCTTCAAGTCCCCGCCAATTATTGCAGCACCTACCTCCATGGCCACCTCGTCCATGGACCTTACTATGCGCTCCAAGTCCTTAATTGGGAAGCCCTCTTCAATAACTATGGCGTCCACTATGGCAATTGGCCTGGCGCCCATTACGGCCAGGTCGTTGATGGTCCCCGCCGCCGCCAGCCTGCCGATGTCCCCGCCGGGGAAGAAGATTGGATCCACTGTATGGGCGTCGATGGTTACCACGACCTCCACCTCGCCCAGCGGCAAGGTGGCCCCATCGTCCATCTCGTCCAGCCCAATGCCGTCCCCGACCCTCTTGAGCGTAAACTTTGGTAGGATGGCCTTGCTAAGGAGCTCCATCATCGCCGTGCCACCGCCGCCGTGGACTAACTGAATGAACTCACTCAACGAGCCCGCCTCCTAGGCCCCAAGCTCGTTGTGGGAGGGAGGGGGCACTATAAGAGTGCTCTGGCCGCGGCCACGGCGGCTTGGCCGAGCGATATCCCTCCGTCGCCGCAGGGGACCTTGATGTGTCTTAAGAACTTGAGCCCCTCGCCCTCGACCACGGCCCTAATCCTCTTGGTGATCCTCCGGTTGTAAGCCACCCCTCCCGTAAAGCCTACTACTTTGACGCCGTAGCGCCTCGAGGCCTCGACGGCCACCTCAGCTAGCCCCCGCGCCACCGCGTCCTCCACCGCGGCTGCGACGTCTACCCTGCGGGCCCCCCTCCTGAGCCACTCGTAGGCCTCGGCGATTATCTTGGCTGTATTTAACCTAAGGATCCCCCCCTCGCCGCTCTCGACCTCCACACTCAGCTTGACGGCATCCGCCTCCCCCCTCGACGCGACGGCCTCAAGCTTGATCGCTGGCTCTCCTTCGTAAGTGCGCTCGAAGCATATCTTCAGCATGGCGGAGGCAGCGTCCAGGACCCTGCCGGTGCTCGAAGTGTACGGGTGCCTGCCCCCCTCGAGCTGCCTAGCTATTAACATGGCCTCAGCCTCTCGGTACTTAAGGCCGTGGACATACTCCTCCAACACTATCTTCAGCGCCTCCTCCACTCCGAGCTCGACGCTGAGCGCCGACATGAGCATCCTGACCGGGTACTTGGCGCATAGGTCCCCTCCTGGCATCGGCAGCCTAGCTAAGCTGCCCAGGCGGCGGTAGCCTCCGTAGCTAGCCGCCATTACCTCCCCTCCCCAAGCCTCTCCGTCGTCTCCGTACCCCACGCCGTCGGCCGCCACGCATATGATCGCGTCGTCTAAGCCCGCCCCCCACTCGGCCATTAGGCTCGCGGCGTGGGCGTGGTGGTGCTGGACCTCTACGAGCTCGGCCCCGCACCGCTCAGCGACCTCCTTCGCCAGCCTCCTAGTCAAGAAGCGTGGGTGTAGGTCGCAGGCGACGGCCTCCACCTTATCCGCCCTCAAAAGCCTGCGCAATGTTGATAGGCTGGACTCTAGGTACTCGTAGGTCTCTAGGCAGTCCACGTCCCCTATGTACTGAGTCAAGTAGCAGTGGTCGCGCTTAAGCAGGCAGCCAGTCACATTCTCCTCGGCCCCCACGGCCACGGCGCAGCCCTTGGGCTTGAAGCCGAGCTTCAGTGGCTCTATCACATACCCCCTAGACCTCCTGATGGGGACGGGGGCCCCGTCAACCACCTTGACTACCGAGTCGTCGCACCTATTCACTATCCGCCTATTGTGAGTCAGCAGGTAGTCCGCTATCCCCTTGAGCTGCCTCCTCGCCGAGGCCTCGTCTATTGCCATCGGCACCCTCGGCTCGTTCCCGCTCGTCATCACTACTGCAGGCTCATTTATGTAGCTCAGGAGCACGTGGTGCACGCCGGAGTACGCTAGCATCACCCCCACCGTGTCCAGCCCCGGGGAGACCGCCTCCGAGAGCGTGAAGGGGTCGCGCTTACGGAGGAGGACTATGGGCCTCCTAAATGAGGTCAGCACCTCCTCCTCCTCCCTCGAGACCTCAGCGAAGCTCATTACCTGCTCAAGGGTCCTCGACATTACTGCCAGAGGCCTCTGCGGGCGGCGCTTGCGCCTCCTGAGCTCAGCCACCACGTCGTCGCTCGTCGCTAGGCAGGCTACGTGGAACCCTCCCACCCCCTTCACCCCCACTATGAACCCCTCCTCTATGAGCTTGGCCCCCTCCTCGATTGGGTTGACGCAGCGCACCTCCTCGCCATCTATAGTGATTAACCTCATCTGAGGCCCGCAGCGCCAGCAGCAGATTGGCTCAGCGCGGTAGCGCCTATCTAGCGGATCGTGGTACTCGCGGGCGCACTCCTCGCACATTGGAAAGTCGGCCATTGAGGTGCGGCACCTATCGTATGGCAGGTCCATTATTATAGTGAACCTGGGCCCGCAGTGACTGCAAACGATGAAGGGGTAGAGGTAGCGCCGTCCGCCGGGCGTAAAGAGCTCCTCTAGGCACTCTCGACACGTGGCTACGTCTGGAGGGGGGTTCGAGAAGCCTCCGGCCGCCGAGTCCCTAGAGCTCTCCTCAATTACGAACTGGTCCAGCCCCTCGGCCTCGCCCCACTCCACGTCTAGCCTCTCGTAGCTCACGAGCGGAGGCGCCTCCTCGACTAGCCTCCTAAGGAAGGACCGAACGCCCCCCTCCTCGCCCTCAACGACTATCTCAACCCCCGCATCCCCCAAGTTCCTGACGTAGCCAGCGAGCCCGTGGCTCACCGCCACTCGGTAGACGAAGGGCCTAAACCCCACTCCTTGGACGACGCCGCTGCAGCGCACTACCGCCCTCCTCAACATGCGCTGTGCGCTACTGTAGCGCCATTGGGGCCTTAAAAAGCAGTCAGGCCCTCGACCTCCTTAGTTTAGGCGGGCTCGGCGACTCGCGACCTCAATCGTCCAGCCGCCCTCAACTGGGCTCAAGGGGCCTGCCCAGTCCTCAGCGGGCTCACGAACGCTTAAGTCCTCGCATTTAATGTAGTGGTGGTGCTCGGCCACGTGCCTGGCCGTCCCAGGGAAGGTCATTGAGGCGAGGGGGGAGCGCGCGCTCGTGGACTTCGGCGGCGTCAGGAGGGAGGTCTACTTAACGTTGCTCCCCCGCGAGGTTAGGCCGGGCGACTACGTCGTGGTGCATACCGGCTTTGCTATTGAGGTCATCGACCAGCGGGAGGCCGAGGAGGTTTGGCGCCTGCTCAAGGAGGCCGGCGTGGTCTAGGCTCCGTAGTTGCGCAAAAACCACATGCTATATGTATCCTCATTACTGCGATATATAGGTAAGCGGCTGCTCTTTAAAGATAGTGGATAGCCTTTTTGAGGCCTCTGCCCCCTCATAGGCAACGGCTTGGAGGGCCTACTCATAGCGCTAGGGCTCGCCGCAGTGTTCTACATTGCCTGGTGCATAGGGGCGAACGACGCCGCCAACCCGACTAGCTGCGCAGTAGGCGCGGGGGTGCTTTCGCTTAAGAAGGCCCTGTGCCTCTTCGCCGCCTTCGCCTCATTGGGGGCCCTCCTCCAGGGCTACATGGTCATGAAGACCTTGGGGAAGGGGGTCGTCCCGTCCGTAGACCCCGTCGGAGCCTTTACTACGGCCCTGGCCGCTGGCCTATGGATAGCTCTATGCACCTACTTCGGCCTCCCCATCTCCACTAGCCAGTCCATCACCGGGGCCGTCGTGGGCTACGGCCTAGCCGCCTTTGGGCTGGGAGGGGTCAGGTGGGAGCTCATGGTCCGCATAGTGGCCAGCTGGCTAACCTCGCCGCTCTCAGCCATGGTGGTGACGGCGCTCCTGTTTAAGCTCCTCGCGAAGCTCATCGAGAGAGGGCTCCTCGGCGAAAGGTGCACTAAGCTCCTCCTGATAGCCTCGCTATGCTTCTCGGCCTACTCCTTCGGGGCCAATGACGTTGGCAACTCTACGGGAGTCATGCTTACCGTGGTCGGTGGCCTCGGCACCCTCGAGTCGTGGCTACTCACGGCCTGGGGGGCTTTAGGGATAGTCGTTGGCGGCTTTACCTGGGGCTACAGGGTAATTAGGACTGTGGCCTACAAGATCACTCACCTCGACCCCTACTCAGGGGTCGCGGCGGGGATATCCAATGCGCTAGTGGTCTACCTATTTACCGTCGTGCCCTATGCCTTAATAGGGTACGGGATGCCCATCTCAACTACTCACGCGAGCGTGTCCTCCGTAATGGGCGCCGGGCTGGCGAGAGGAAGGGAGGTGGATTGGAGGACCGTGGCGTTCATACTATGTTCCTGGCTCCTCACCGTGCCCACTACGGCCCTAATCAGCCTGACGATGTATAGGCTCGCGGCGTCATTTACACCCCCGTACCCGTAAATGGATGCACCCTCAGCCGCCCGCGCCCACGGAGTCGTTGGCGGGCGCCAGTAATTAAGCTCAGCAGCCTCAAGGCGGCCCACCGCCAGCTCAGAGCCTCGGCCAGCTCCCATAGCGGTGCCAAATGTTGCACGTGCCCTCGCTGGACACCATACACGGCCCCTGCGGAGTCCGCGGGGTACAGGCCTTGGCGAACAGCGGGCACTCCGAGGGAGTAATCTTGCCTATTAAGACCAGGTGGCAGGAGCAGCCCGGCCTCAAGTCCCTGGAGCCCTCCACTCTGACGCCAAACTTGAGCCTAGCGTCGTACTCTTCGTAGCCCTCCCTCAGCGCGAGGCCGGACGACGGCACCCTCCCTATCCCGCGCCAGCGGGAGTCGCACACCTTAAACACCTCACTTACGAGCCTCTGGGCCCTGACGTTCCCCTCCTCCCTCACTAGCCTACGGTACTCATTGACTAGCCTGGCCTCTCCATCCCCCACTTGGTCCACGATGTGCTTAATCGCTAGCATGACGTCCAGGGGCTCAAAGCCGGCTATGACCGTGGGCATCCTGTAGAACTCCGGGAATATCCTGAAGGGCCTCGCCCCTATTATAGTGGCCACGTGGCCGGGGCATATGAAGCCGTCGAAGTGCACTTCAGAAATCCCCATGAGGAGCTCCATGGCTGGCGGTATGAGCCTATGGCTGACTAGGACGCTGAAGTTCCTGGGCGGCCCCTTAGCGAGCACGCTAGCAGTGGTGGGGGCGGTCGTCTCAAAGCCTATGGCGAAGAACACGACTTGCCTCGAGGGGCTCTCTTCAGCCATCTTAACCGCGTCGCTAATGCTGTAGACCACCCTTACGTCCCCGCCCAGCGCCCTGGCCTCGGCCAGGGACGCCTGGCCCCCCGGGACCCTGTACATGTCGCCGAAGGTGGCTAATATCACCTTGTGCTCGAGCGCTAGCTTGACCGCCTCGTCCACCTCCTTAGCGGGCACTACGCAAACTGGGCAGCCCGGGCCAGCTAGGACCTTCACATTATCCGGGAGCAGGGACCTGAGCCCGTACTGCGAGATCACCTGCTCGTGGGTCCCGCATACATGGACTATCTTTACCTCCCCGACCTCGGCTGAGGCCTCCTTGATGGCCTCAGCTACCTTTAGCACGAGCTCCCTGCTACGGTAGCGGCTTACGTAGTCCGCCGCCATCGCCCCGCCGGGCGCCTAGGCTCCGCGAGCCCAGCGCTTTTCTCTGCCTACGTAAGACTGGGCTTGATAAGCCTTGTCCGTCGTGAGGCTGAGGGTCCTAGGCAGGCGCGACAGCTACCTCAAGCTCACACTAGTCTCTTGGCTAAACGAGATGATGGACTTCCTCCGCGAGGAGCTGGGCCTCGAGATTGAGGTGGTCGAGGAGGAGTCAGACTTCGACGTTCCAGTCGTTTGCTTGGGCGACCAAGTGGTCCTCGTCGGCCTGCCCAGTGAGGAGGGATACCTTATAGAGGCCTTGAAGAAGGCGCTCAAGGCCCCCTAGGCTTTTGAGCCTGCGGCGCTCAGGGAGCTGGGCGAGTGGATGGGTCTAGAGGAGCTTCTTGAGGAGAGGTTCGAGAGGCTGGCGGCCGCAGCCCTGGGCCTTTCGCCAAGCGAGATCCGCCCCGTGGGCGCCGTTGAGGGCTCAGTGAGCCCAGTTGGAAGCCTCGTGGACTACTTAGGCCGCTTCGAGGCCTCGGTCGCCGCGGCCCTGCTAGTGAGGCGTGGGCTGAGGGCTGGGGAGGACTACGCAATCCTGCCCGAGGGCCCTGGGGAGAGGTTCGTACTAGTCTTGAGGAAGGACGTGGGGGCTGAGGTCTTGGACGCAATCGATAAGCTCAGGGAGGTGAGCTACGCAAAGCCAGCGGCCCTCAGGATACTTAAGGAGTGGAGGAGGGCCTACGGCGAGGTCGAGGGAGACGTGGACGAGGCCATCCACCTAGCCCTGAGGGTGTCTAGGGTGAGGGAGAGGCTGCTTAGGAGGGGGTGCCCTAAGTGCGGTGGGTCCGCGGCTAAGCTCTTTGAGAGAGTAAGCTCGGACTGCTTCGAGCTAATCGTCGAGCGCACGTGCTGCGGCTACGTCGAGCGGGCCGAGGTCCCCCTTAAGCACTACGTGCCAGCCCGAGGCTCGAGCTAAGGGAAGGGAGAAAAGGGGGGCGCTCAGCTGTCCCACCGAATGACCGGCCCTAAGGTGGTAGTCTCCGTCTCTGGGAAGGGGGGCGTGGGGAAGAGCACCGTGGCCGCCCTAATGTTGAAGAACTTAGTCGAGGCCGGGGGGCGCAGCATATTGGTCGTCGACGCCGACCCGGCCTCCAACCTGGCCGACATGCTCGGCGTGGCTGTTGAGAAGACTGTGGCTAAGGTGGCTGAGGAGTTCAGGAGGGACATCGACCGCGGGGCCATACCCCCTGGCGTAAATAAGAAGGACCTACTCGAGTTCAGGGTCTACTCGGCCCTCAAGGAGCTCAGGGGCTTCGACCTCTTGGTAATGGGCAGGGGGGAGGGGGAGGGGTGCTACTGCTACGTCAACGCCGTCCTCACCAACATATTGGATACGCTGACGAAGAATTACGACGTCACCATCATGGATATGGAGGCCGGGCTCGAGCACATTAGTAGGCGGACGGACCGTGACGTAGACTTTATGTTGGTGGTCGTGGACCCCAGCAAGATGAGCTTCGAGACTGCCAAGAGGATAAAGGAGGTCGCTCAAGAGGTCCACGTCGAGTTCAAGAGGATGGTGATGGTGGCCAACCGCTTCCCCCCGGGCAGCGAGGGCCTAGTTAAGAGGAGGGCCGAGGAGATAGGCATGGAGTTCGGCGCCCTGATACCCGAGGACCCCCTCGTCCACCGCTTTAACTTAGAGGGCCTGCCGCTTCTGTCCCTCCCCAGCGACTCACCCGCCGTCGCGGCGGTCAGGGCCCTCCTAACGCACCTGGGCCTCCTACTCCCTTAGCAGAGCGCGCCCCCTACGGGCCTGCGTAGCCAAAGGCCCTAAGCAGGAACCTCCTCCACACCTCTAAGCGCTCCGCCGCCCTACCCGTCACCGTCAAGGCCTCCACTGCGTCGTCACCCTCCTTGACGCACAGGCTGTTTACGATCTTCTCGTAAGCCTCCCCCAGCGCCCTCCGAAGCCCCCTCTCGACGTAACTCTCCACTTCCTCAGCGCCAGCCCCCTCGAGCGCCTCTAAGTGCATCCTAAGGAGCCTCGCCCTTTGCCCGGCCGTGGGCCCTGGGGCGTGAATACCGTGCCTCTCCATCAGCCCCCTGAGCGCCTCGTCCCTGGCCTCCTGGAGGCTGAGCCTAGCCTCAATGCGGCCCTCGAGTCCCATCTCGCTAGTCAAGAGCCGCTCAGCCCACAGCGCCGGGGCCTCCATTAGCGCATCCACCTCCTCGCCCCTCTCTTTCATTAGCTCTAAGTCTCCCTCGTCCATGAGCGGCAGCTGCATCGCCATTCTAAGGTTTAGGCAGAGCCTCCTGACCGCCTCTAGGCGTAGTCGGCCCCCTTTGAGGAAGGCGACGTGCGCGTACTCGTGGATGATCGCTGGCAGTAGCACTGGCCTGGACCAGCCGCCGGCCACCCCCTCAAAGTAGTAGACGTAGGGGTTGAGTGCCACCACTGGGCGGTGGAACTCAGCTAAGAGGCGCTCGCCATCGCCCCTGAGGAACATCGGCAGCGTGGAGAGGGCGCCGCCGACTATGAAGTTTTGGTGCACCATGAAGTAGGGCCCCCTCACTACCTTAATTGGCGGAGGGGGGCCGCTAGCGCTGAAGATCCCCGCCAGCCTGCGCCAAGCCCTTAGCCTGAGCGCCCGCGTACTCTCGAGCTCAGCCATCAGCGGACCTTCGTACGCCTCCTCCAGCCTGCCGCAGGGCAGCAGCAGCCTAGTGCGGCGCCCCCCCACCTCAAGCTCTAATG
>JAWAOK010000046.1:0-9227 GCA_038894875.1 Candidatus Nezhaarchaeales archaeon | reverse complement strand
CACGCGGGCTGGGGGCTGGGGCTAGCTAGGCTGATGATGGTCATAGCGGCCAGGAGGAACATAAGGGAGGTGGTCCTGTACCCGAGGGACAGGTGGAGGCTGACGCCGTAGGGAGGGGAGATGGCCTTCCGACGTGGATACAGGGCTGAGGCAGAACTCGTAGAGTCCCTCAAGGAGAGGGGCTTCTACGCCGTTCGCATCCCTGTAAGTGGTGGTAGGGGAATACCTTGCGACGTAATGGCATCCCGTGGAGATGATAGGAGGGGGTATCAGGTAAAGGAGACTAAATCAAACAGAGTATACTTAACGGACAACGCAATTAGGGAACTCTACGAATTCTGCAAGGCCTTCAACCTGAGGCCTCTAATAGCAATAAGGTGGAGAGGAGGGCAGCGGGCCGCGTGGACGGTAGTCGAGCTAGAGCCCCTCTCTAAGCCTCTTAACCCTGTCCAGGACCTCGAGCCACGCCGTCAGGCACCTGGCTAATTCATACAGCCTATCTACATCCCCCTCGTGCTTAGCAGCCTCGCTTAGCTCAGCCAACTTAGCAAACGCGGTCCTGCTCAAAGACTCAACCGTTGATACTTGGAGGACCTTAAAGTCGCTCTCCTCACCCTCCTTAACTATTATCACCCTCTTGTCGCACGCGACGCAGTACACCTCACCACTCCTTAGCTTAAATAGTGGCATGTGACATGCTGGACACGCTTCAGCTAGCATTACTGCCCCTCCTCTGAGCATGTTTACCATTTTAGACACGCTGTCTTCTCCTGTCATCGCTCTATCACCTATTCCTCGTCCTTTATTCCCTCTAAGAGTGAGACCGCTTGCCAGATGGCGGTCCTAGCGAAGAGGGGGATGTTTGGATCTTGGCCGCACTCGTCCAGCATGCTTATTACATTAGAGGCCCTAAGCGCTGGGCTATACTTCTTTGATTGCAGCATCTTAATCGACTCAGTGCAGGCCCTCCTAATGTTCCTCGGCACTCCTGTATCGTCGGCTATGCGCTGCAGAATGGTTATCGCTTGCTGAATTCTTTGCTCTGGACTAAGGACTGCACTTGAGGCAGACAAGCCGGCCCCCTCTTGAATAAAGCTTTACTGATTTTTCTTGATCACGCTGGCTTATAAGCTTGCTTTTAGTCTGGAACTCGCGCCTGCCTCACCGCTAAGGCCACTAAGCGGGGATGAAGGGTGCTCTTTAGGATCAGGGGGATATACTCCACTGCCCTAGCATCGATGTTAATGAAGAGGGGGCACGAGTTAACGCAGCCCTCTAAGCTCATAGCCTCTAGGCTGGCCGTTGCCCCACTAACCCTCCCTCCGCGCGTTGACATCTACGACCTTCCTGATAAGGATGGCGTAATGCTCGAGGGGGAGGACGAGGCCATCAATGAGGCTTTAAGCGTGCTCGAGGAGCTTCCAGACTCTTTTATTAAAGAGCACGCAGTTAGGCTCAATGCAGTCTACAAGGGAGTAGTTGAAGAGGCTAGCCACGGCAGCTACCGCGTAAACTTAGGGGGGGTTAGGGGCCTCCTACGCACTCCCGCTCTTCAGATCAAGGAGGGGGAGGAGGTCCTCGTCACAGTAATCAAGCCTTCGGCAGAAACTCCCTCCTTGTCCCTTGGGGTAAGGGTGGTCGGCGACTACGCTAAACTCATACAGGGGCATGGGGTCTCCTTGAGCAAAGGCCTTGCAAAATCGAGGAGGGCCAAGGAGTTAATAACGCTAGGCCACGTCATTAAGCCTCAGGGATGGGGGATTAGGTGGAGGAGGAGCGCTGCCTTCGCCCCGCTGAGTAGGCTAATTGAAGAAATTGAGCACCTTAAACGCAAGGCTGAGGAGTGCATCAAGAGGGCCAGTGAACGGCAAGCCCCGGCCTTAATTATGGATGGGGTTAGGACCGTCGAAGTCAGATTCTACGGGGCCTCACTCATTAAGTTAGATAGTGCCAGGTCTGTGGTCTGTCCAACCATGCCTCGCCATCACACCTTTAAGGCTTGGAAAGGGGCTTACCCGACGGTGGTAGACCTCCTCGAGTCCCTCTACCCTGTCCTCTCTATGGAGCACTTAAGCCAGGCCTCTGACCGCTTGCTCTCGAGGGCCCTAAAGCCTGGGTCCACGGTCTTCATAAAGCACATAAAACCTCAGGGGGCCGTTCTGAGCTTAACTCCTGGAAAGGTAGTAGACGTCAAAGGGGGGCTGCTTAAGCTTGAGAGAAAGTTCAGGGCGGGTGGAGTCTACGATGGGATTAAAGTAGCGAAGGAAGAGGGAGATAGGGGCCTCACCGTATTTAAGGAGGGGTGCTGGGCCTCCTATACAGCCTACTTCTCTAAAGACGGACTGTTAAAGGGGGCCTACTTCAACATTTCCACACCCCCAGTCATTAAGCCTGGGGAGGTGTGCTACATCGACCTCCTCGTGGACGTTGTCTGGACCCCTACGGAGGGGGTTAGGGTCCTAGATATGGATGAAGTTGCTGCAGCTGCCGAGAGCGGATGGCTGCCCAGACGCTTGGCAGTTAAGGCGATGGAGGTAGCTAAGAGGCTCGCCGATGAGTTGGTCTCGTCCCACCCGCTCTCAGTGGACCTTTCCATTTTCTCTGAGACCGACGCCTAATCCATCGCCACTCAATGGCCTCAGAGCGCCTAGTTCTGCTTCGATACGTAGTAATAAGCTACCTTATGCATCGCCACTCAGCCCCTTAATCCAAGCCTCAACATCGCAGCTTTAGCGTCTAAAATTTAGTCGTGGGCCCGCGGGGACTTGAACCCCGGACCCCCAGCTCCGCAGGCTGGTGTCCTGTCCACTCTAGGCTTAGCTAGCTAGACGACGGGCCCGCCGACTATCTCCTCACTGACTCTTATATGACTACTCGCTCCTCGAAAAGCCTATTACATAGTGAGCCGCATTAAAGGTCCGGCCTTGGCTAGCCCGCGCACTACTCACAGCCATGAGCCCTACAACCTAATTGCGGTCTCAAAGCCTGATGGACCGCCTGCGCACGTGCCCGAAGGCATCCTGAATTACAGCAATGAGAAGGGGGGCCGCCTCGCAGCTAACTTAAATTAGGTCGGGTGGAGGCCTTGAGTCTCGAGAGCTTCCTTGAGGAGGAGGTAGCAGAGGAGGAGCTGGAGGAGGAGCCTGAAGGGATACTTGAAGAATCGATCTACGAGGCTGAGACACCGAGGGACACCGGCACATGCTACCTTCTCTCTGTTTCGTATAGTGGCAAGATGGGGAGGGCCCTCCTTAAGCTCTACGACCCTGCGAAGGGCTGCATATACTTTTGGTATGACAACACTGGACATAAGCCATACTGCCTGACAGACCTTCCGGCTGAGGGCGCTAAAAAGTTCGTGGCCACGCACGACGGCTTTGACCACTTAGAGGAGGTCGTTAAACACGACCCGCTAAGCGACTCGAAGGTCATTATGACAAAAGTGGCGTCAAAGGACCCCCTCTCAATAGGCGGAGGCCCTAGGAAGGCCATAAGAGACCTCCTTCCAGCTGCTTGGGAGGCCCATATTAAGTATCACAATTGCTACATTTACGATCGGACTCTGATTCCTGGAATGCCATACAGGATAGTCAATGGCGATTTGAAGCCAGTTGAGGTAGAATTAAAGGAGGCAGAAGAGGTGCGGTCCCTCTTCAAGGACCAGCCTGAGGAGGTCAAAGAGACCTTGAGGGAGTGGCTATCCCTCCTACTAAGCCCGGTCCCTAGCTTAAGGAGGACTGCCGTCGACATAGAGGTCTACTCACCTGTTCCTGACCGAGTCCCTGACCCCAAGGAGGCTGAGTACGAAGTGATATGCATAGCATTTTCAGCTACCGATGGCCTAAAGAGGGTCTTGATGCTTAAGAGGAAGGGGGTTGAGGAGGGGGAAGGCTGGCCTGAGGGAGTCGAGGTAAAGTTCTTTGAGGACGAAAGGCAAATGCTACTCGAAGCCTTTAAGCTAATGTCCTCATACCCCGTAGTCATTACGTTCAACGGAGACGGCTTCGACTTAAGGTACTTGTGGCATAGAGCAAAGAGGCTTGGCTTCGCCAAGAGCGAAATTCCCATCGTATTAACAAGGGACTCGGCGATGATTACAACTAGCATCCACATAGATCTCTATAAGCTCTTTCATAACCGCTCCATTCAAGTCTATGCATTCAATAATAAGTACAGAGAGGTCACGCTAGATAGCGTGGCCGAGGCCTTAATGGGGCTTACCAAGATGCAAATATCCAAGCCAGTCTCTGAGTTAAGTTACGCTGAGCTCGCTGCCTACTGCTTCAGGGATGCCGACATCACCCTATCCCTCACTACCTTCCAAAACGAACTCCTCATGAAACTCCTCCTCCTCTTCATGAGGATCAGTAAGCTATCCTTAGAGGACGTAAGCAGACTGGGGATCTCTGGGTGGATAAGGAACATGCTCTACTTTGAACATCGGAGGAGGGGCCTCCTAATACCTAGGCCGGAGGATGTCATTAGGATAAAGGGCCAGGCCACTACTAAGGCTAAGATCAAGGGGAGGAAGTACTTAGGGGCCATAGTCTTAGAACCTAAGCCCGGAGTCCACTTCGACGTCCTCGTCCTTGACTTTACCTCCCTGTACCCCAGCATCATAAAGTCTTGGAACTTGTCTTATGAGGTCATCAACTGCCCGCACGAGAAGTGTAAGGACAACGTGATCCCAGGGACCCCCCATTGGGTGTGCCTAAATAGAAGGGGGTTAACCTCGCTCATAATAGGCCTCTTGAGGGATGTAAGGGCCTACTGGTTTAAGCCCAAGTCTAAGGACAAGACCCTACCTAGCGACGTGAGGGACTGGTATGGCGTGGTGGATAGGAGTCTAAAGGTCATCTTAAACGCCAGTTACGGAGTTATGGGGGCTGAGGACTTCCCCCTCTACTGCCCGCCAATGGCTGAAAGCATTACTGCCATCGGTAGATTTATAATCACAAAGACCATAGATAAAGCCAAGGAGCTTGGAATGAACGTCATATACGGAGACACCGACAGCATCTTTGTATGCAAGCCCAGTGAAGAACAAGTTAAAGAGCTAATTAATTGGTGCGAAAGGGAGCTCAAGGTAGACTTAGACATAGATAAGCACTATCGCTACGTAGCCCTGCCTAGCTTAAAGAAGAACTACTTGGGCGTCCTTGACGATGGGAGCGTAGACATAAAGGGAATGATGGGGAAGAAGAGGAACACCCCTCCCTTCATCAAGTCAGCTTTTAACGATATGATTAAGCGGCTGAGTGAGGTAAAGAATCTCGAGGACTTTGAGGAGGCGAAGAAGGCCGTGAGGGAGAGCGTTCAAAACTGTTATAACAAGCTTAAGAACAGGCAGTACTCATTAGACGAGCTGTCCTTCAGGGTCATGCTATCTAAGCCCGTTAAGAGCTACGAGAAGACCACCCCCCCTCATGTCAAGGCAGCCAGGCTGTTACTAAGTAAGGGGAGGGAGGTTAAGGCTGGAGACATCATAGCCTACGTAAAGACTAGGGACTCGCTAGGGGTGAAGCCAGCTCAGCTTGCGAGAATTGATGAGATCGACTTCGATAGTTACCTAAATCACATCAGGACGGCGTTTGAGCAAGTGCTGGAGTCCTTAGGCGTCAGTTTTGATGAGATTCTCGGAATTAAGAAGCTCGAACATTTTCTCCTAAAATAGGCTAATAACCTAGCTCTCTGCGGTCGCGCTAGATGCTAGCTCCTTGACCTCCTCGAGCTGCACCTCATTTATGTACGGGGCCACTATGAAGACCTCTCTATCTATGTAATTATCACCCCTCCATTCATTGCTATATGAAATTACGTAGATCGGCACCCTCACTTCGGCCTCGCTGCTTGACACCCTCCTTAGCTCATATTTAGAGTACTCCTCATACTGCTCCTTAGTCAAAGGTAACTTGACTGAGGCTATATATCGATCCCTCATGACTATGAAGTCCGACTCCTCTAAGTTCCACAGTTCAAGCGCCCTCAGAACCACCTTTCTAACCACCTCATTCAATTCTCCCTCTACTATCTCCACCTCCTCCACCTCCCCGGTCTTTGACCTAGCTATTATGAGCTTCAACCCCTCCCCGCCCCAACTATCATTCTCACGGCCTCCCTTACATTTGGCCTCCCCTCTTCATCTAGCGGAATTCTCGTTAGCACGTGCTTGACCGACCCATCCTCAAATTCTAGGAACACTTGGGGAAGGTCTATTCCGCCAAATTCGTCCTTAACTCCATGCTGGACTAAGTAGTCCCAGTCCTCCTTAAGCTCCTTCACTTCAACACCCAGCTCCTTAGCAGCTTCCTCACACGCTTTCTTAACAAGGCCGCTGAGCTTTTCCCACTCCGCCGTAACGACCACTATCTTCTTAATGGCCATGTCCCACCCTCCGCTCATGAGTAGCGGCCTCTTCATCGGACCCCTCAGCGCTATGTCCCCTCTTCATCGCTGAGGACTCCTTAAACACCGAGCTAAAAAAGTTAGCCCTCTTTACTACTGCCGAAAGGCCGATAAGGAGGCCGCGAAAAAGTGAGGTGGGCGATGAATGGAAGGGACCCGGGTTCTGATTTTCATGATGTGCCTAGACCGGTAAGAGCCCTGCCCCCCACGGGGGCCTACGTCCTCATAATCCTCCTTAAGGGCCGGGCGAAGTTTAAGCCGGGAAAGCTAGATGAGACCCTCTTGGATGAAGGTATCTATGCGTACGTTGGCTCCGCCCTAGCCCCAGCACTACTCCCTAAGCGTGTGGCTAGACACGTTACTAAGGGGAAGAAGCTAAGGTGGCACATAGACTACTTACTAGCTATCCCTGAGGCTAGTGTGGAGGCAGTCGTGGCCGTCGAAGCTCGGAAGAGGATTGAATGCAACATTGTCTCACGGCTGACGCAAGGTGGCTTTAAGCAGGCTGTAGCTGGGTTTGGGTCGAGCGACTGCTCCTGTCCCACCCACTTACTGAGGTCCCCCCTTAATGATGTTGAGGGGTCAGCGCTCTTGACTCACTCACTCATTGAAAGCTTGGGGCTAGCAGCTAAAGTGGCTTGGATAGGATCGATTGGACGATAACTGACAGTAGCAGGTCGCCAATAGTCAACGACACCCCTAGGCCAGCTAGCATGTATGCTATGAGTGGGAGGGCCGGCGTGATCCACACATCCCCTTGAGGAGGTACCTCAGCCCCCTCCCCCACGCCCATGGAGGCCCTCCTGCATGCCCGTATGAGGTAGGAAGCCCTAAGCTTCCTCCTCCCCTCCCTCGCTTCTTCGATTAAGAAGACGTGACTCTTGGCGCTCAGCTTAGAGGCCTCAACCTTAAATCCTGTAAAGAGGGCTGCGAGCTTAGAGAGCGCCGATGCCTCGATGCCCTCAAAGAGCAGCCCGCCCTTCGCCTTATACATCAAGTTGCGCGCTAATGCGTATAGTGCCGTCGCGGCGGCCAAGGCTAGCGTGTTGTTAAGTACTGTCAAGGAAAGTAGCGGCTGCGCCCTCCCTAAAATCGGCGCGCACCACCCTGGGTACGTTGGGAGCGCTAGGCCAATTGCCCAGAGCGCAGCTACGTCCGCCCCACCGAAGAGCCCTACTAGATGAGCCGCCAGCCCCGCTAAGAAGCAGAGCCCAGCCGAAGCTAAGAGGAGGGTGGGTGGGAGGGACCCGATGTAAAGCTCATATAGCGTGGCTGGGAGGGTGCCAGCTACCATGACTAGCCAGACTGCGTCACTCACCATCCTAGTCTTGACGTCCTTAATTGAAGCGTAGCTTAGGCACGCAGCTACAACCAATAACTTGACCGCCCCAGCTAGGAGATCCATCCCTAAGCTTTATACGGGACTGTAGGAAATTAAGTTTGCTAAGCGGAGGTGCCCTCGTTGAAGATCAAAGGTTCGGGGAGGTTATATGAGTGCCCAAGGTGCGGCTACACGTTTGAAATATCCTACGCTAGAACCTTTGCCTGTGGCGGTTGCCCCTCGGCTGTAAGTGGATGCGGTTATGTGAAGTGCCCCTCCTGCGGCCATGAGTGGCCAGCATAATTATTCATGAGCACCCTCGCCCTCCTCGGCCCCTCCTCTAAGAAGTTTAGGAAATCAAGCCCCACGTGCTCAACCTTAATAGAGGCTATGGCTGAGGCGAAGAGCCCGGCCTCTAGTAGGTCACCCCCCGTCAGCCTGATGAATATGAAGGCGCCTGCATACACATCTCCTGCGCCCGTCGGGTCGATCGCCCTTGTCCTATAGGCTGGGACCCTGTACAGTTTCTCGCCATCATAAAGCACCGAACCTCGCTCTGCTAGGGTAACTATGCTTACCCCAGCCCCCCACCTCCTCAGCTCTCTTGCCGAGTCCTCCTCCTCCATCTGCGTCATCACCCTCGCCTCCTCCTCATTGGGTTTGACATAGTCGCATAGCTTAACGGCCTCCCTCAGCCACTCCTCCCTCACGAGTGTAACTTCGCCTTTCGGCGTCGTCCTCCTAAGTAGTCCCTGTGGGTCTAGGAATACCTCCGCCTTAGAGCTCCTCCTCACGAATTCCAAAAGCTCCAGGTCGACCTCTTGCATGACAGGTCCTATCAGTATCGCTTTTGCATCTAGCAGCTCAGGTGGTACGTCGGAAGGCCTAACCTTTTCGAAGCCACCGATTATCTCCAACTTCCTACTTCTTAGGTCCGGGCTATACGTTAACTTAAAGCCACCCGTGTCCAACCCCTCTTTAATGTATGTCGCATCCAGCCCGTGGCTTGCTAAGTCGGACAAGAGCCTCTTAAGCAACCCCCCTCCAGCGCACCCCATTAGTGCAACTCTCTGAAGCCCCAGTCTCTTGGCTGTGAGGGCGGCGTTTACGCTGCAGCCAGAGAGCACCCTTTCGTGCGTCTTAACATAAGGCGTCTCTATTAAGTCATACACGGGGTTCCCTATGCAAACTAAGTCATACATGGACCTCTCGAGCCCCCTGAGCCCTCCATGCAGCCAGCAGCCTCTGGGCCGCGGTTATATGGGATAAGCCCCCTACTATAGCTGCTGCATAGTCAATTGAGGCTGGGTAGAGTGGGTAAGCTAACATCCCAATGCCCAACGTCAGTAGCTTCTCCTGTCTCTCCATCAATCCCCCCCTCACGCTACCCCTCCCGAGGGCCGCCTGTGCCTCCGCCCTTGAGTAGCTGGCCATGACCATTCCAAATAGTGCGAAGACCCCCCACCACCAACTGAGGAAACCCCCCAACATTAGGCCGAGT
>JAWAOK010000045.1:0-9381 GCA_038894875.1 Candidatus Nezhaarchaeales archaeon | reverse complement strand
ATTTTTCTTAGCGCATAGGATAAATAGCTTGCTCATAGATTGCAGGTTTTTCCTTTATAGATTTAAACCTTCTTGAATTTTCTCTCCAATCCTAGCTCTTTAATTAACTCATAATTGCTTCTATAAAGGATGAATTCACTTCTTGGAAGAATTTCTTTAAGAATACTGTAAGTTGTTTGGAATATTGAGCAGTCAACGTATGCAACTATTACCTTCTTCTTGAGATTGTAAATTACGTGCTTAACTAAAGTTGTTTTTCCAGAACCGCAAGGTCCAAAGATAAAGGTGTTTATGAAATTCTTTAGGTTATTTGTTAACTCAACCTTCTCTTTTTCTCTGTGCAAGAGTTTTTCAGGCAAGTAAGATTGGCTAAGTGCTTCCAGATTAATGAGAATCTGAGAGTTCATGGTTTAGATTTTTCTTGGAGAAGCTAAATGGGTTACGAGTGTGTAAGTTGCCGATAATTCCGATAAACTTTCCAAGATTAGTTTTTAAGTGAATCTCTAAATAAATTGCTTTGTGGCTTAATTCTTTAAGCTTCTTTGTCTTGCTTTAATCTATGAATTATGGTAAGGTTGGTAGGCCGTTCAAGTTTACCGAGGCTTACATCATTTTCCTGGCTATAGCAGGCCTGTGCCCGTGCTTCCGTCAATCGATTACTCTTGGGTTAGGAGGCGTATATTACACTTAACCCATCTTTACGCGGTTCGCTGATGGACTCAAGTGAACCCATAGTTATAGCCATTGATTCAAGTGGTGTTAGCATCCATAAGTCTGTGGGTGGGTTACACGTATGCATGGCAAGAAGAAGCGCTACATCAAGATCCACTTTTCCGTGGACGTTAAGACTAAGGAGGTTTTAGCTATGGAGGTAACAACTGATGACGTTCACGACTTAAAAGCGCTACCGGCATTAATTAAGGATGCCTCTAAACTTAGGAGGGTTTCTGAAGCTGTTATGGATGGAGCTTACGATAATTCTAAAGCCTACAGGCTTCTTAGAAGGATGAACGTAAAACCCATATTAAGCCTAGGCATAACGCTAGAGCTGATAGAGGCCTTCCGGAAAGACGTAGAGCGATTAGGCTTATCGTCTATTTCCAGAAGCCCGTAGACTGAGGCGCCATACTCAATTATATGCGTCCTCTTCTCACTGAAGAGAAAGGAGTCCATTCAAGGCGTTATAATCCTACATAGGATGCAAGTTAAGGAGGCGAAAATTAGAGCCTTAGAAATTTTAAAGATGCGAGGCACAGCATGAAGAGCAATTACTACCGTACAAAATAACGGATCACGGAATAATGGCATTCCCAAGCGAAAAAGTATTCGTATAAGTAAGCTACCCCGTGGGTTTTTAGGAGGGACGTCTACGTCGGCGCCAGTAAGATCTTAATGCGTGAAAACTTAGCTACGGTTATTAGGATCGTGGTGGTAGCTGTTTCGGTTAACGTATTGCTTAGTTCCATTCTACCCTCCCTCCGCCATCACGGCTGCTACTATCGCTTTAACGCTTACCGCCTATAAATAGCAAATCAGCTAGGTAGCTATGAGATATTATTACTGATTCTTTACGGTTTAATTATGCTTTATATAGCTTCCTCCTTAACCAAAAAGCTAGATTTACCAGGCTTATCATTATTGGAACTTCTATTAACGGTCCTATAACCGTAGCGAATGCCTCCTTAGATGCTAATCCAAATATTGAAACAGCAACAGCTATAGCTAGTTCAAAGTTATTACTTGCAGCTGTAAATGCAAGCGTTGCAGTTCTTTGATAGTCAAGTTTGAAGCAATATCCTAAAATGAATGATACTAAGAACATTATAACGAAGTATAGTAGTAATGGAGTGGCAACCCTAACCACATCAAGAGGTAGTGTAACTATATATTCACCTTTAAGAGAAAACATTATTATTATTGTAAATAAAAGAGCAAGGAGGGAAGTTGGGCTTAGCTTAGGCATAAACTTCTCATCATACCATACTCTCCCCATCCTTCTAATAAGATAGAATCTAGTTAACATCCCTCCGAAAAACGGTACTCCTAAGTAAATAGCTACTGATTGAGCTACATTCAATACTGAAACTTGAATAACAAACTCTTCACCTGAAAGCTGTGAGCTAAGTATGGTTATAAAGAAGTAGGCTAAAACAGAATATGTAGCTATCTGGAAAATAGAGTTTAAAGCTACAAGTATTGCTGCCCATTCATTATCTCCATCAGCAAGACTATTCCATACAATCACCATAGCTATACACCTAGCTAAACCTATAAGTATCACACCAGTCCTAAAGCCTGGATAATCAGCTAGGAACATCCAAGCAAGTAAAAACATTAGAAAAGGTCCAATTACCCAGTTTTGAACAATAGATAGGGAAATCATTGCTCTAGATCCACTTGCAGTAATAATCTTTCTAAGCTCTTCATACCTAACCTTTGCAAGAGGTGGATACATCATCCATATAAGACCAATAGCTATAGGAATGGATGTTGTACCAATACTTAAAGAGCCAATAATATTAGCAACCTCAGGGAAAACATATCCTAAACCAATACCGAGCATCATAGCTAAGAAAATCCAGAGGGTAAGAAACCTAGTCAATACCGGTAATTTTTTCTCCTTATCCATGAAGATCTCTCACTCTTAGAGGAAACCTACTAATAAAGAGTCCATTGCAAAACTCCATTACTTAAGTTTATCGGTCAAGTATTTACTAAGAGTTTTGCAATGAGTTCTATGTTAAATGGTTTATCTTCCAGAAACGCTTAACCTCTTCATCCATAATAGAGGAATATTTGCTGACCCTTTCTTCGGCATTTTAGCTCAGGAGAGTAAAAGCTAGGCTGTTTAAAGGTTTCGCACTCAATTAGATGCGGGCCCGCTGGGACTCGAACCCAGGACCTTCGGCTCCGAAGGCCGACGCTCCATCCTTGCTGAGCTACGGGCCCAACCCCCTTATTTTAAACATCATGTATTTTTTTCTTCCTCCGCCTCGCTTAATGGGTCCTAAGAAGAGGTTTAATGGCGGGTGCGTGCTTTCTAAACGCTTTGAAGTTGCATTGAGGATACATACCAAAGGTAGTAGAAGTTTGTGCGACGTGCCGCCACGACAGATTTAAAGACTTGAGAGCAAATAATATCAAAAATAGTTATTGAAGGTCGTCACTCTAAGCATCTAAGAGGCAAGGAGGCAAATATTTTCATAGTTGAATGTAGCGTCTGGGCTTGAATTTATCGTTAAGGAAGATGGATGCGCATAGAACAAGGATCATCAAGCCAAGAGCGAGCGAATATTAATATAGAAAAAGGGTCTACCTAAGTTTAATGTTAATTAAAAAGAGAGCTGGAGAGGTCAAGGACCCAATCCATGGGTATATATACTTCAGTGAGGCTGAACGTAAAGTAATAGATAGCCAACCATTACAGAGGTTAAGGAGGATCAAGCAGCTAGCTGGCTCTGAGCTAACATACCCAGGGGCCTGCCATTCAAGGTTCCTTCACTCGCTTGGAACCATGCACCTAACAGGGCTGGTGGCGGAGAGGCTAGTGGATTCAGGATTCTTAAGCGAGGACGAGGGCATTAAGCTAAGGCTAGCTAGCCTGCTTCACGACGTGGGGCACGGTCCCTTCAGCCACGTCTATGAGGAGGTCCTCCGTGAAAAGAGGAGGATGACGCACGAGGACTTAACTGTCAAAATAATTAAGGAGAGCGAGGTTGGGGACTTGCTAGAGGACGAGGGGTTTCATCGAGGCGAAATAGCTGAGCTCTCTGTCGGAAGGCTGAGGGGAAGGAGGCTCTTAAATCAGATAGTCATCGGAAGGCTGTCGCCAGACACTATGGATTACATTCTACGAGACTCGTACTTTGCGGGGGTAGGCTTTGGGTTAATTGACGTACATAGGTTAATAGATTCAATAGACGTAGTAGATGACACAATGGCCATCGAGTATCCTGGAGGACTCTATGTGCTTGAGGCCTTCATAATAGCTAGGCTGGAGCTCTTTAATGCTGTATACTTTCACCGCACAGTTAGGGCGGCTAACGTGATGTTATCGAGGGCCATGAGCTATGCAGATGACTACTTAGGGCTAACCAACATCGATGAGGTAGAAAGGTTCCTCTCTACAGATGATGCGACAACTATGGTCGGCATCCTGGGCCTAGGAAATGAGGGGAGAGCAGGTGTGGCGAAGAGGCTAGCCTCCATGTATAGAGACAGAAGGCTGCTTAAAAGTGCCTACGAAGCTACAATGTACCGAGAGGACGACCGCCTTACGGCTAGGCTATGCGAAAGTGCTGCGAGGAGGAAGGTTGAGGAGGAGATAGGAGCCGAAGCTGGAGTCGACCCAGACTACGTCATAGTGGACGTATCCAGCGTAGTATCGATACCAGTACACCCAAGGGATGGAGCAGAGGTGTTAATTTCCAAGAGGGGTGCTGGCAGCGCGAAGGAAGTGGTGAGGGCAACAGAAGTATCTCCATTGCTATCTTCATTAACGAAGCCTACGGAAGTAATTAGGGTATACACTTTAAGTGAGTGTAGGGAGGCCGTGGCTAAGGCGTGCAGGCGCGTTTTTGGCGAGGGGCCTTCGTGAAGGCTAGTGGGTGGCTATTGTGAGGGGGGCGCTCATAGCTATAGAGGGGATAGACGGGGCCGGTAACACTACGCAGGCAAAGTTGTTAGTGAGGTGGCTTAGGCGGAAGGGGGTTAAGGCACTACTTACGAAGGAGCCGACGAGGGGGGACGTAGGCAAGTTGATCAGAAGGAGGTTACGAGAGGGACGCTTAAATGCACTTATTGACGCACTCCTCTTCGCAGCCGATAGAGCCGAGCACGTCGTTAATGTAATATTGCCCAAGGTTGAGCAAGGCTTCATTGTTATTACCGATAGGTATGTCGAGTCTTCGATAGCTTACCAGGGAGCTGAGGGGGCCGACATAGCCTGGTTAGAGGTGGTAAATAGCTTTGCTCCACAGCCAGATCTGGTCGTAGTCCTAGACGTTCAACCAAACCAGGCCTTGGCTAGGAAGGGGGGGCCGCGTGAGGGGTTTGAGCAGGAGGAGTTCTTAGAAAAAGTGCGCAGCATACTTAAGGCCAGGGCCGAGAAGAAGGGCTACCTAATAGTGGATGCAAGCAGGCCAGTCATTGAAGTGCATAAGGAGATAAGGAGGGCCGTGCGAAAACTCATCAAAAACCGGCTACAACTGGGTCACTAGGCTTGACGATTTCCCTCAGCAGCGAAGTTGCATAACATCCCCTCGAGAGCCGAAATCGAAGAGATATGTACGTCTCGTCATTCTCCCTCCCGACCACAGATACCATTATTGATGAGGAGGGCGCTACGACTGTCCTCAAGCTAGCCTTCAACTTAAGACACGGGTCTGGTGGGTTAGGCAAGTGACTTAACTCAAGGCCCTCAGCCCTTAAGACGTCCTCTAAGAAGGGCACTGACTCCGCATGTGCAAGTTCAGGACTTGGAAGGGGCATGGCTACATAGGCCCTCTTAGACTTAACGAGACTGCTGGCCTTCTCTAAGTCGCATGACTTCTTAACCCTCCAGGATCTACCGTAGGCCAGTACATAGTCTCCTTCCACGGGTTCGTTAAATCTCGGTATCCTTCTCATCCGTTCACTCAAAGCCTTGTTAAACAAATACGCTTGGTACGCTTCAACCATCAGCCTAAGGAGCCTTAAGGGCAGTCTTTTAAACGCCTCCTCATAGCGCCCTGGATGTCGGTCTAGATAGCGAAGGAGGGTGCGCTCGTACGTAAATTGCCTAGGCATGAGCCTTAAGGCCTCCTTAACGTCCCTCGTCTCGCGTGCTCTCTTAGCTGCCTCTCCCTCCCATGGATAGGGATGAAAGACAAACTCCTCAAAGGCCTCTTTAAACCTAGACTCAAGCAAAAGCCTGCCCACTATGTGAGTATTCGACCTCCTTGAGCCAAAGCGTTGGTAGCCGTAGTAGTTTGGCGGACCGCCATAAGATAGGAGCTGAGCTATGATTAGCCTCGTCCTACTCAACGCCTCAGCGGGCGAAAGCGCGATCCTTCTCAAGGTGACATAGAAGTCATTGCCCCTAATCATGGACCCCTTAAGCGCCCTATCAAAGGGCTCGGCAGAAATTACCTTGACGCTTCCTAAATCTAAACCCTTAACCTCATCAACTTTGACGCCATTAATGGAGAAATACTGGAAGGCCAGGGCGGAGGAATCCTTTAGCCCAGCGAACGAGACCCTCCAAGCGGGAACCTTTAAGCGCTTGGCCAGTAAGCGGGCTGCTGCAAACGTGTCTATCCCCCTCTTCTCGACGAGGGCGAGCACGTAGTCCCCATCGCGCTTTTCACTAACTTCAAGAAGTTCCTTGACAATGAAGTCGTCTAACTTAGACTTGAGAACTCCTCCAACACCATTGACGTCAGTGGCGTACATCTCCATCCCTAGGCGAATGTCGAGGTCAGACGTCGCTGGGCGCGGCATGACGTCACCTAAAGTAGTCTCAGCTTACCAGTGACCATGTCAATTAAGTCGCTGGGCGCAGGGCCGATCCCTACGGCCGTGGGCGTGCCCGGAGGCAGTTCTGTTAGACCAGCGTCAATGACTATGGCGGTCGGTAGGCCGAGCTCCCTTGCGTCCCTCTCCACCTTCATTAACTCCTCGAGGTCGCGCGCTTTCAGCACTACCTTCTTTTGTGAGGACGTGAACCAGGCGCTCCACCACTCAGCCTTTGTATTCCTGGCCTGCTCAGCTGCCATGATCGCTGCGTGAGCTGCCTGCGCCGCTAGCTTGCCCTTACTCATTTTGAGGTCCTCCCTGACCACTATAACTTGCTTGAAGTCAGAAGACACACAGGGTTAAAAGAGGAGGCATGCTATAATCTTTTCACAATTGGCTATTCTCGACGTCATAGTAGTGGGGGGCGGGCCTGCTGGCCTGTTAGCCGCCATTGAGGCCGCGAAGGCGGGAGCGGAAGTGCTTGTTTTAGAGGAGCATGACGAGGTGGGCAGGCCTACCCATTGCGCCGGCCTGGTCAGTGCGAGCGGCCTGGAGATGTTAGGGGTACGTGGGAATTTCATTCAGGGGTGGGCTCGCGGAGCTATATTACATTCGCCCGGGGGGGCTGAGCTGAGGATTGATGCAAAGAGGAGGGTGGCCTACGTTATCGATCGCGAGGCCTTTGATAAGAGGCTTGCCGAAGAGGCATTAGATAGGGGGGCTAGGCTTCTGTGCAAAGCGAGGGCTCTGGAGCCCTTAAAGGGGCAAGGCATAAAGGGCGTGAAGGCCAAGGCAAATGGAAAGTTCTTATCCCTAAGCTCTAAGGTGGTGATTGACGCTGAAGGGGCTAAGTTTAAGCTCTCTAAATTGGCCGGCTTGCCCACACCCACGTCGTCGTCAATATATCCCGCAGCCCAGTTTGAATTTGAGGGAGGAGAATTTGAGGAGGGGTTTGTAGAGCTCTTCTTTAATGAGAAATGGGCTCCAGACTTCTTCGCCTGGGCCATCCCCTTTGATGGAGGCTGCAGAGTGGGGTTGGCCTCGAGCATGGGCAGGAGTAGGGATCTACTCCTTCACTTCATTAAGAAGAGTCCTGAGATGTCAGCCAGGCTTAAGCATGCTGTCCTTAAGAAAGTAAGCGGCGGACTCTTAGTCTTGAGCGGGCCTTTGAGTAAGACTCACGTTGATGGCTTTATGTTAGTAGGTGATGTCGCTGGACACACGAAGCCCACTACCGGCGGTGGGTTGGTCTTTGGGGGGCTGGCAGCTAAGATCGCAGGTAAGGAGGCCGCCGCCTACTCTGTTGGAGGAGATCCAGGGGCCCTTAGGAGGTACGAGCGACTATGGAGGAACCTCTTTGGAAAAGAGCTTAGTAGAATGCGAGCGCTGAGGGCTATCCTCCCAATATTAGGAAGTGATAGATGCGAAGGGATATTTCGCTTGGCCAAGCTCCTGGGCCTGGAGGTTATACTTTCGAAAGCTGGGGACATGGACTTGCACGCTTGGACGGCCGCAAAGCTGATGTTGAGGCCTAAGCTCGCCCCTCTATTAGGCCTGGTCGCTATGGGCATGCTTACAGAAAGTTTAAAGAGGAGTTGTGAGTTAGCCCTGAAGCAATGATGAGGGAAATAAAGTTCCCTACGTGCATCTCCTGCAAGCGTCTGATAACTCCTGACGTAAGGGGCACTAAGTTCTACTGCCCTCAATGCGGCGGGTTCCTAATTTGGAGATGCTGGTGGTGCCGAAAGCAAGCTAATGCTTACAAGTGCCCTAGGTGCGGTTTTGAAGGGCCGTGAGGGGGTGGTTCGGTGGCCAAGGTAGCAGCATTAATTAAGGTGCTACCGACGGAGGCGGAAGCTAATTTAGAGGAGCTGAGGAAGGAAATAGAGAGGAGGCTGCCTGGTTATGTAAAGTTACAGAAAGCTGATGTAGAGGAGGTGGCCTTTGGCATAAGGGCTCTTAAACTCTTAGTTCTCCTGCCTGAAGAGGAGGGGGTTATGTCTGAGGTGGAGGAGGCAGTGTCGAAAGCTCCCGGCGTAAGCCAGGTAGATGTAGAGTTCGTAACAAGAGTGTAGTCCGCGAAGAGCTAAGTATTAATTTAAGTAAGCCGTGGCCTCTTTTAACTTGAAGCCAGCAGAGCCCAGTCTACAGGGGGCAGAGCATGTCTGGCTCAAATGAGGAAACAAAGGAAAAGGAAATAGTACTAAGGGTAGCCGACGCCAAGGCTAGGGACGTTGGAAGGGGCAAAGTTAGGATGGACTTAGAGGCCATGAGGCTTATAGGCGTTAGCCCCGGGGACATAATCGAAATTGAGGGTAAGAAAAAGACCGCCGCCATCGTTTGGCCAGCCTATGCTGAAGACCAGGGCTCTAATTTCATTAGGATGGATGGGCTCACGAGAAGGAACGCGAACGTAAGCATAGGGGACAAGGTGATAGTGAGGAAGGCAAAGGCTGTTCCAGCTATCATGGTTAGGCTAGCTCCGCAATCCTTCACGATCTCGGTCGACCAGAGCTTCACAAACTTCGTGAAGCGTAGGCTAATTGACTACCCGCTAGTGGAGGGGGACAGCGTCTTAATACCTGTCCTCGGCCAGGCCATACCGTTTGTCGTAATCTCCACCAAACCCTCAGGGGCAGTCGTCGTACCCAATGAAGACACCACGGTGATCTTACTTGAGAAGCCGGCCGAAGAGGCTAGAGTGACGAGAGTTACCTATGAGGACATAGGAGGACTGCATGAGGCCGTCCAGAAGATAAGGGAGATGGTGGAGCTTCCAATAAAGCACCCAGAGCTCTTCAAGAGGCTGGGCATAGAGCCGCCCAAGGGCGTGCTCCTATACGGGCCGCCAGGGTGCGGCAAGACGCTGCTAGCCAAGGCGGTGGC
>JAWAOK010000044.1:0-9597 GCA_038894875.1 Candidatus Nezhaarchaeales archaeon | reverse complement strand
GCGGAGCGGTCGGTCCACGACGCTCTCTGCGTAGTTAGGAACGTTGTACAGGAGCCTAAGGTAGTACCTGGAGGCGGGGCCATTGAGGTCGAGCTAGCGTTAAGGCTCAGGGAGTGGGCCAGGTCGTTAGTCGGCAGAGAGCAGCTGGCTGCGCTGAAGTTTGCAGAGGCCCTAGAGGTCATACCTAGTATACTAGCTGAGAACGCTGGCCTGGATCCTATCGATATAATGGTGAAGCTGAGGGCTGAGCATGAGAAAGGAAACGTGAGCGCTGGCATCAACGTCAAGGAGGGCACGGTGTCTGACATGTACGCGCTGGACGTAATTGAGCCCATGCTGGTCAAGAAGCAGGCCATTAAGTCGGCCACTGAGGCCGCCATAATGATACTGAAGATAGATGACATAATAGCTGCCTCAGCGCTCAAGAAGGAGAAGGAAAAGGAGAAGGAGAGGGAAGAGAAGCCCTCCAAGTTTGGCGAAGAGTTCTAGATATAAGTTAAAGTTATATAGAAGCAGCCTCTCCTTTTTCCAAAGAGGTGTAGTCCTTGGCTGTAGCTCAACTAGGTGGAGTGCCTGTCTTAATTTTAAAGGAGGGCTCAACTAGGACCATTGGTAGGGAGGCTCAGCGGGCTAACATAGCTGCAGCGAAGGCGATAGCTGAGGCCGTTAGGTCGACGCTGGGCCCGAGGGGCATGGACAAAATGTTAGTGGACAGCTTAGGCGACGTCACCATAACTAACGACGGCGCCACCATACTAGACGAAATTGAGGTTCAGCACCCGGCCGCTAAGATGATGGTGGAGGTGGCCAAGGCCCAGGACGATGAGGTCGGCGACGGCACCACCACCGCGGTCGTTCTAGCCGGCGAGCTGCTGAAGCGCGCCGAGGAGCTCATGGCCAAGAACATCCACCCGACGGTAATTATATCCGGGTACAGTAAGGCCCTGGAGTTCTGCAATAAGGTCCTCGAGGAACTAGCTAAGCCAGTTTCCATGGACGACGAAGAGACCCTACGTAAGATAGCCATGACTTCCATGTCAGCTAAGACTGTGGCCATCTCCAAAGAGCTGCTGGCCGACATGGCTGTTAGGGCGGTTAAGCAAATCGTTGAGAAGAGGGACGACAAGCTAGTTGCTGACATAGACTTCATACAGCTCATTAAGAGGCAGGGGGCGAGTGTAGCGGACTCTAGACTCATCAACGGTGTGATCATTGACAAAGAAGTGGTCCACCCAGGGATGCCTAAGAGGGTCGAGAAGGCCAAGATAGCCCTCCTAGACTGCCCGCTAGAGATTGAGAAGACGGAGATGGATGCTGAGATCAGGATATCAACCCCCGAGCAGATGAAGGCCTTCCTCGCGGAGGAGGAGCGCATACTAAAGGGCATGGTGGATAAGATTAAGGCCGCTGGCGCTAACGTGGTGTTCTGCCAGAAGGGAATTGACGACGTAGCGCAGCACTACCTAGCTAAGCAAGGTATCCTGGCCGCGAGGAGGGTTAAGAAGTCGGACATGGAGAAGCTCGCCAGGGCCACTGGCGGCAGGATAGTTACTAGCATAGACGACCTCTCCCCCGCCGACTTGGGGGAGGCGGAGCTCGTTGAGGAGCGCAAGATTGCCGACGAGAAGATGATATTCGTCGAGGGCTGCAAGAACCCGAAGGCGGTTGCCATACTGATAAGGGGAGGGCTGGAGAAGTTCGTTGACGAGGCTGAGAGGGCACTGACCGACGCGCTATCGGTGGTGTCTGATGCTATTGAGTGTGGAAAGATGGTCGCTGGCGGGGGCTCCATAGAGATGGAGCTTGCTAAGCGCTTGAGAAAATACGCCGCTAGCGTCGGTGGCAAGGAGCAGCTCGCCATCGAGGCTTTCGCGAACGCCCTTGAGATAATACCAAAGACGCTGGCTGAAAACGCCGGTATGGACCCCTTAGACGTGATCATGGAGCTCAGGGCCCTTCATGAGAGGCCAGGCAATGAATCGATGGGCGTTGACGTCTTCGCGGGCAAGCCTAACGATATGTACAGCCTTGGAGTGCTTGAGCCCCTCAACGTCAAGATGATGGCCATCAAATCGGCCACGGAGGCGGCGACCATGATCCTAAGGATTGACGACGTCATAGCTGCCGCCAAGACTGAGACCAAGGCCGGCGAGACCCCGAGCAAGGCTGGCAAGGAGGAAGAGGAGACAAAGACCGAAACCGAGTAACGGTCACTCCCCCCGTGCACAAAGCTCAATCATTCTCTTCGCATTTTTTGCCATCGCTATATTGTTAAAGAGCACGTAGACTTGCTTCCCCTCGCTTACTAGCGGCTTAACCCAGCTTCTCCACAGCTTAGTTAGCTCTTCGTCACTATAATCGTATACATACATTCGCTTGCCCAGGCCGTGGAGTCTGTAATATATTACCTCTGCGTCTCTCGTCGCTGTCTCGCACTTAAAGGGGTCCACTACATGAATTAGGTCGAGCTCTCGGCAGGCCTTACGGACCACCTCCGGCCTCCATGAGTCGTGCCTGAACTCAACGGCTATCACTACGCCTCGGCGATCGATAGTAGAGAAGAACTCCTTCATGTTGTTAAGGTTCTCGCTCGACGCGTCCATGGATGGGGGCAGCTGCACGACAACCACTCGAGCCCTTAGGGCCGAGGCGACCTCAAGCGTCTTCTCCCATGCCTCAAAGTTTTCACTCGTTGGCCTTAGGTACCCGTAGCGCTCGGCCTTCTCTGGCTCCACCCTCACCCCGGCCCTCCTCCATGTAGGGCTCGTTACCGGGTGAGTGATTGCTTGCCAGCTCTTTAATGAGAACTCGAAGTCAGCAGGGGCCAGCTCCCTCCACCTAGTTGCGGTCGATAGGCTGGGCAGCCTGTAGAAGGTGTTCTGCAGCTCAATGAGTGGGAACTCATTGAAGTATGCTGCCATCCCCCCCTTAACAGCCCAGCCGCAGCACCCAACCTTGAGCATCACGCTGCCAGTCACCTAACGACCCCCCTCTTGATAAAGCTTAACCTTCTCATGGCAAATGCCAGCGGCACTGCGATGGCTAGAATTAGTACGTCAGCTGGTAGGGTGACGTAGCCCAGCAGAGGCCTCTTAGCTACCATTAACAAGACACCGCCTATATTTATTGCTGCAGAAACCCCCACTGTTGCTTGCAGTATTACCTTCATCACCCCCTTAATTTCTACATCGCCCATTAATGAGGGGTTTGTACACAGCTTAACTAAGTAGATGAGTAGTGGAACGGCGGCTACGCTGTTTATTATGGCCGCGACGAAGGCTATCTTAATTAAGTTGGTCACGAGCAATACCGGGAGCGTGCTAACGATAGTTATGGCGGCGCTCCACGCTACCCACTCCCTCAACCCCCTCCTCTCCCCCCTCAGTCCGCAGGCCTCTGAGAGCAGGGCTATGGTCGACTGGCTAGTTACGATGGCGGACAGGATGGATGAGGCAAGGAGCCCTATTAAGAAGACCATGGTAAAGGCCCTCCCGAAGGTGCGAATCGAGACTTCTACGGCTGCTCCTAAGTCCTCTTGGGCAAGCGGTAGGGCTGCGCCGTAGGTCATGACCGCTAAGCAGATGACTAGACAAAACAGGGCACCTATTACAATGCTAGCCAACGCCCTCATTAGCGACTCCTCCCCAGCCCTCTTCTCGACTAGATCGCCCGCCTCAAAGAGTATGACGTTGGGCCCCACAGCTATACCCATCATAGCCATCGCCCCCACCCAATACTCAGGCTCAGCGGACAGGCCCGGGGCTATGAGCCCAGCCACCACAGCCTGAGGGTTCGGGGGCACCTTAAACACGATTGCTAAAAACGCGACAAGGCAAAGGGCCATTAGCACTTTGTCTGCTAAATTGCATGGCTTGAGGCTCGAAGTCGTGAAAACGAGGAGGGCTGAGGCCGCGATCGCTACGGTAAGCGGTAGGTCGAAGAGGCTCGCCAGCGGGATGGCTATGCCGCTGACCTCGGCTGAGAGGAGCGACAGGTTGGCGGCTACTGAGGATAGCACGATTAGCGAGGTCTCGCGCGGGCGCATGTTGCTCTTAATGTTCTCGACGAGCCCCCTTCTAGTCATTAATGTGAGTTCAGAGGTTAGCTGGAGGACCACGACGTATATGAGGAGGCCCAGCACCAATGCCCATAGGAGCGAGAAGCCGTAGATTGAGCCTATCAGGAGCAGGGAGAGGATGGCGCACGCGTCTATGTTTGCGACTCCCGCTACCACCCCAGAAATAATGACCTCTAACGGATTGCTGAGCCTCCTCACTCCACCACCTCGAGGGCGCTATCCTTGGCTGAGCACCCTTCTGACGTGGGTGATGTATGATGAACTAACCGAATTAATGTTGAGGTGGGTATTGAAGTAGGCCACGTTGCTGCGGTCATTGACTACATATGTGG
The DNA here is from genome assembly GCA_038894875.1 of Candidatus Nezhaarchaeales archaeon. Classification (GTDB taxonomy): domain Archaea; phylum Thermoproteota; class Methanomethylicia; order Nezhaarchaeales; family B40-G2; genus JAOAKM01. Next base: position 5,187 of record JAWAOK010000044.1, on the reverse strand, counting down.
GGCCCACTCCGCAGGGGACGGTCACTGTGAAGCTCCTAACCTCATGGCACGCCCCCTCCGCCCCCCTGCCCTCCTTAGGCCCGGGGCACTGCCCAGCCCTCCTCTTCAGTAGGGCCCGCTTAGCGGTGAGGAAGTTATAGGCTATGGGGGCTATCCCCATGGTAATATAGGTGACGAGTAGGCCTATCTCCTCAAGCAATGCGGCTCCTGCAATTTCCTGACCCATCTTGATTAATAAGGGAGAGGGGGCGGGGGCTGGCGAATAGCGCAGGAGAATACTTGGAGAGGGGCAGGAGCATCACTGGTTGATGGATTTATTTTACGCGCCGCCACTAGCTAGCGAGTCTGACTTGCTTAAGCGCCCCTGCCTCGCGTTATTGGCCCTGCTCGCAGCCGCCCTAGCCCTGGCCCTGCTCCTCATCCCCCCTCCCTCGATGGAGCCGCTCGCCCTTGAGTACTCACTAAAAATTGTGTTGGTCAACAACGGGTCGAGGCCCATGCCCTTAGAACCGTTCCTAGAGGTTACCATCTTTCCCAATCGCACGGGGCAGAGGGTACGAATTCTAGACGCTAAGTGGGCTGCGAACCACGCCTCATCAAGCGTCTATGAGCTCCTCCAGGACGAGGAGGGGAACCTCAGGATCAAGATGAGCTGCGCTTATGACGAATTGGCACCTGGCTCTAGATATGAGCTAGAGGTATTCATGCGCGTGGACCTTCTCCCCCAAGAACCCCCTCCGCTCGAGATAACTCCGGAGGCCTCATTGCCACTGAGCTACATCCCGCAGGGGCTAAGGGATGAGCTCTGCTCAAGGACGTCGCTGTGGGACTTCGCCCACCCTCTAGTGAGGGGCCTCATAGAGGAGGTCGGGCCTAGAGATGGGTCGGCGCTAGAGCTCGTCCTATCTTTTATAAGATGGATAGACGGTAACTTGGCCTATCCACTTGAGCGGAGTGGGGCAATCGCCCAATACCCAAACCAGACCATAATTTACCTAGAGGGCGATTGCGACGACAGAGCTAACCTCTTCATAGCTATGTGCAGAGCCGTGGGCGTGCCGAGCTTCCTCCAATACGGAGTGGTTTACGAGCCCGGCCTCAACAATGAGTATGTCTGTGCAGGCGGGAGGTACAGGTACTTCGGGAGTGGGCTGAGTGGGCACGCGTGGGCTATGGCATACATCCCCCCCTGGGGCTGGCTGCCCGTCGACTTCACTTTCTTTAGTGGGGTGGGTCTGCAGTGGAGGGAGGGGAGGGCCCTCATATCCACCCCGGACCCACTGAATCACATTACTGGCGCGGCGGTGAGGGCTGGGAAGGTAATAGTCGAGGGCAACGTGACCTCGAGGGACTATGTGGCCTCTACTATAAACTTATTTAAGATGCTAGAGGAGTACGATGCCTACTTAATGCACTACGAGGCACTAAGGCCCTGGCAGCTTGCTACTAAAGTTAATTTAATAGAGGGCAGACCCAATTAGACAGAGAGGCTATGGACGTAGTCGAAGCCATTAAGACGCGGAGGAGCGTCAGGTCTTATCTTGCTTCTACAATTAGCGACCATGAATTAGAAGGTCTGCTCGAGCTAGCCACGTGGGCCCCCTCGGCCGGAAACTTGCAGCCCTGGGAGTTCGTAGTCGTGAGGGACGAGGGGGTCAAGGAGAAGTTAGCCGCTGAGGCCCTCCATCAATGGTGGATAGCCGAAGCCCCCGTAGTGGTCGTTGCTTGCGCCAACGAAAGGAGGTCCTCCAGTGTCTATGGCGCCAGGGGTAGGAGCCTCTACTGCATATGCGATGTGTCGGCTGCTGTTGAAAACTTGCTTCTGGCAGCCCACGCGAGGGGGCTTGGTAGCTGTTGGGTAGGGGCGTTTAATGATGAGGGGGTCGCTAGGTTGCTAGGGCTTCCGAGCGGGGTGAGACCCATTGCCATACTGCCCATAGGGAAGCCCGCTGAGCGCCCGAGCCCACCCCCTCGAAGGCCTCTGCGTGAAGTGCTACACTTTGACCGGTTCTAGCCCTCCCTCCTCTTGGAGGACGCGCCCCCTTGAGCGAGTCGATTAAAGAACTTGCCGAGCTGAAGAAATATTTAGAGGAGCGCATCTCCAGCCTCCAAAGGGAGATCGACGCCCTGAAGGCCTTAGCCAAGGTACTCGATGAGGCGCTATCTAGGAATAGCTTCAGGCAGGCCTCGGAGCTGCTGGAGCATAAAAAGGTAGAGGAGAACGTAATGATGATAACTACAAAGGGAGGTACCGTATTGGGGAAGATCTTCACGGGCCAAAACTATATTAGGATTGAGCCCTCGCCCGACCTCCCGTTTGACGTCAATACGCCTCCATTCAAAGCCTTCTTCATCGACAAGGTGCTAGAGGGGATGAAGGCCAAGGACAGGGAGTCCGCCGAGAAGGGCCTCCTGGATCTCGATCAAGTGATGGACTACGAGGTGCAGACTGAGGGCAGTAGGCTGAAGTGCATAATAATAAAAAACGTCCTTGCAGATGAGCGTAGGTTGAGGGAAATTAGGGGCGCCATTAGGTGGACCTTTGAGAGAATGCTCGAGCGCATGAGACACTAGCGCGCTAGCAGGGGTTATAAGGCCTATCCAGAGCAGGCGGGCGGTGAAGTAGTTGAGACTCAGGGTAAGGCGCGGAGTCTCGCCGGTAGTAGCGACATTAATTATGGTGGCTGCCACGATTGCCTTGGGCTCCTTCGCCTACTGGTACGTTACGAACTTCGTCACCTCGGTCTCTCAGCATGCATCACTAGGCATAGTGGCTGTAGCTATAAACAGCTCGAAGCTCAGCTCTCTTCAGCTCTCCTTGAAAAACCTCGGCAGCACCACGATCCTAGTGGAGAAGGTCAAAGTGTGGCATGAGGGAGAGTCGCCGCTGGAGGTTGGAGTCAATCAGGTATTGGCGGCCGGCGCCACTTTCTCAATAACTATTAGCAACAAGACGCTTGTCTTCATACCGGACAGGAGCTATAACATCATCGTCATAACTAACGTGGGCAACTTCACCGCCACGGCGAGGTGTGTAGGGGGCTGAGCCTTGCGGAGCCCCCCCTCTTTCATTTCTCAGCGCGTGGGGATATCCCATATAGTGTCGGTGTTGCTAATGGTTGGCGTCGCCCTAGCGCTCAGCAGTCTCGTCGGACTACACCTAACCTCCTACATACATTCCTCCTCACGTATGGTTAGCTTGGTGGCAATCGACTCCGGGTTACTTGAGCTTAGTAACGCAGTATACTTCCACATTACCTTGAGGAACGTGGGGACCGTCCCGGTTAAAATCGTTGACGTTGATATATACACTCCCTCCTACCGCTATTCCACGAACCGCAACCTCTCCATTATCGTGCCCCCCGGTGGCACCATCTCCATCACGGAGCAGGACTTAAAGTTCGAATTGAACCCGAGCCACTTTGAGCCCGGATCGTCGTACCTAATTAGAGTGCTCACCGAGGCGGGGGGAGCTCAGTCAGTCTGCTCAGTGCTAGTGACTTGCCAAGGGTAGGCCCATGACCTCCCTAGCCCGCTTGAGGAGGGGGGTTTCTGAGATAGTTAGTAGCTTGGCGCTCAGCCTCATAGTCTTGACGTTTATGTCAATAGTCGCGGCTGCGTTCACGCAGTCTTCAAAAGGTGAATTAGAGAGCTACATAACTATGATTCGCCGAGATAGGGCGCGCTTGCTAGAGCACATAACCCTAATCAGCGTTGACGTGAAGGACGAGGCCACGGTTTGGCTATTCAATACTGGACGCTGTAGCGTTGAGATAAGGGGGGTGTACGTCAATGGCACGAGGGTGCCGCTCAACTCTACGATAATCATCCCCCCGGGCCAAGCGCTTCCACTGAGGCTCAACACCCCTCTAGACCTTGGGCGTAGGCAGGAACTCGTAATCTATACGTCAAACGGAGGAGTCTTTAGGTTTGAAGTCGAGACCCCGGCCCTGGAGCAGCCTAGGAGTTAGCAGCGTCGTAGGCGCCCTCATACTGACCCTCCTCTTCATCTCGATGCTGACTAGCCTAATGGTGATCCAGAGGGAACATAGAGCGTATATGGACACTTTAAAGGAAATTCAGAGGGAGTTTGAGCTTAGGGCCGCTGAGGAGCTCGAGGCCACGTACGTTAAGGATGAAGGGAGGCTCGTGGTATCTGCGACTAACCGCTCCCCCCTGGCAATCCAGGTGGCGTACGTAATCATCACTAAGCCAGACGGCTCCTCCTTGATAATTAACGCTAGCCGCACGGTCCCTCCTGGGCTGAGCGCAGTAATACTGGATGCACCCTTGAGCGAGCAGCCCTCCTCCATAAGCTTAGTTACGAGCAGAGGCAGGGTGTTTGCAGTAAGGCAGGACGGCCATCCCTCAGCGCAAGGGTCGCAGGGCCACGAGCCCTCCCTTAGGGAATGGCCTGACTTCATCGCAGTGGGCGTGCCCACGAGCCCTCCGCAGCCCCTATTGGCAGTGAGCGACGAGATAGTCGCCTGGTCTGACGGCACCTTCCTCATGGTATACGACTGGGGCGGGACCCTCAGGGCCTTAATAACGGCGGAGCGAGGGATTCAGGGACTCGCAGCCCTCTCAAACGTCATCATCTACGTAGACGGAGACTACTTGAAGGCCATTAGGGGCGACGGCTCGCTGATGTGGCGCATCCCCGGCTTTAGTAGCGAGACCAGGCCCTATCTCTGCGTCGAGGAGACGGGGACCGCCTACGTCAAGACCTACGCCACTGGGTATAGTCGCATTCGTGCAGTTGAGATTAGTACTGGTCGCGTACTGCTAAGTATTGACGAAGACGGGCCGTGGTCCTACGTCAGGAGCGATGGTGAGCTAACAATCATAGTCACCAAAAATTGGGTGGCTCTCTATAGCAGGGGCGAGCGGCTATCATCATTGAGCAAGAGGTACTTGGCGGCTTGGGTTGATGCTGACCGCGGCATTATAGCGCTGGCCCCCCAGGTGTATAGCGAAATCCGCCTTGAATTCTATGACCTATCCTTCAATAGCTTGTGGTCTACCTCTATAAAGCCCCCGGTGTCATCAGTTCACCTCGTCATCAATGACTTGGAGCTTAATGAAGGAGGGGCGTCCATCCTCTACCTCGCCATCCTCTCAGGCTCATACGAGCGCCAACTACGAGTGATGTGCGTAGATCGCCAGTGGAGGACGACGTTTGATGGG
>JAWAOK010000043.1:0-9700 GCA_038894875.1 Candidatus Nezhaarchaeales archaeon | reverse complement strand
TAGCCCCGTTCACAGTCGCCATCCTAAGGGCCTCCTCAGCACTAACTAGCGTGGGGTCCCTGTGGACCCCCTTGTGGAGCAGGGCGGCTAGCTTCACGCTCTCGAGCAAGTCGAGGGAGTTGTTGCTACACGCCCCGTCAGTGCCGAGGGCGACCACGGCGCCCCTCCTCAATAGCTTGGGGACGGGCGCCACTCCGGAGCCCAGCTTTAAGTTACTCACTGGGCAGTGGACCACCTTGACCCCCCTCTCGACCAGCAGGTCCACGTCCCTATCGCTAAGCCAGACGCAGTGGGCAGCCACCATCCACGGCCCCAGGACGCCCAGGCGGTCTAGGTACTCGACGACGCCCCCGTCAACGTCTACGTTGAAGGCCTCTCTAACCTTCGCGGCCTCATCCTCAGTCTCTGCTAGATGGGTGTGTACCGGGAGGGGCATCCCAGTCTTCTCGCTCAGCTCAATAGACAGTTGACACAGCTCCCTGAAGAACTCTCCATCCACTGTATAGGGCGCGTGGGGATCTATCGTGACCCTTATCCTCCCCCCGTGAGCACCATGCCACTTAGCCACTAGATCCCTCGTCGCCTTTAGGTCCTCTTCCTTGCGCCACGTGAAGCACACGTGTCCTACGAAGCCCCTAAGCCCACTCTCAGCTATGGCCCTGGCCTCGTTCATATCCGGTTTGTAGTGGTACATAGTGTTAATAGTGGTGACCCCCATTAACGCCGACTCCACGCAGGCGAGGAGCGCCCCTACGTATATTGACTCTTGATCCATCAGGGCCTCGATTGGCCATATCTTCTCCTCCAGCCACTGCCTAAGCGGCAGGTCGTCCGCGTAGCCCCTGAGCAGGGTCATCGCTGCGTGGGTGTGCGCGTTGACCAGGCCGGGAACTACGACGCAGTTAGTGGCGTCTAGCTTATCGTAGCCCCCGTGGTACTTCCTCTTAAGCTCCCTCTTGGGGCCCACGTCAATTATCCTGTCGCCCTCAATTACCACGAGCGCCTCCCTAACCACCCCCCTCCTTGACATCGTTACTACGGTAGGGGCCTCTATTATCAGCTCCATTACCCATCCCCCAGGTATGCATGCACATCCTTTACGTCAAAGTAATTTGACTTAAGTACGTTCATGGCAAAGTTGAGCAGCGCCCTCCTAACTTCGGCCGGGAGCGCCGGGTACCAGATGGGGGAGGCTATGACTAGGGCCCTCCATGCGTAAAAGGGCTGTATGACTTCAAAGAGCTCGTAGTCCCCCGTGACCCTGAGGTACTCATCGAAGAAGAGGTGAAAGAGGTGCTCATACCCCGCTGCAAGGCCGCCGTACCTCCTAAGTGAGAAGAAGAGGTAGTTAATCGTCATTGCGGCTACATCATCTGCTGGCTCGCCGTACTCACCACGGCTTCTGTCGATGACGGAGAACTCGACGCCCCTCCTAAAGAGGACGTTCCATGGGTGAAAGTCTCCGTGGACCCTCCTGAGCCTATAGGTCCTCTCCTTCAATCTCCACCTCCACTCAACGCAGAGCTTCTCGAGCTCCTTGAACCACTCCCTCGGGACCTCCTTGAAGTCCTTGGGGTAATTATCCACCACCCCCATGATACACTCCCCGTGCCCGAGCAGCTCCCTCACCCTCCTAACATAGAGCTCTGGCTCGTCTAGGCGCTCAGCATGTACCTCAGCAATATAGTGCGCTAGGGCACGGCAGCGCTGCTTGTCAAGCTCAGCCGCGTAGCCCCTGAGCCCCACTTCCTCTAAGTCCCTCCAGTACTCAGTCCCTTCAGCTTTTTCAACAATTAAGAAGAACTCTTCGTAGTCCTTTAGGCTAATCAGCCCACCCCTCGAGGTAAAAACTCCTACGTCTATCGCCCTTACGTGCCTAGGCAGCTTGGAGTAGGCATCGAATGCCCAGAGGAGGGACTGTGCCCTATCTGCCCTGTGTTCATGGCCAAAGTGGTCTGGCTTCATAGACTGAAGGATGGCCTCCCCAACCTCGCGGCCGACCCTGAACTTAATGACGTAGGGAACTCCGTAGCCGAAGCCCTTAATGTCCTCCTCCGTGCCGCGTAACGGCCTGATCTCCAGCACCTCGATTGGCCCACCTAAGCTGAGTGAAAGCAGCTTCTCAAGGGCCCCGCGATCTAACTTCCTCACGCCGGCATTCATTAGATGGGCCTCCCAATTATATGAGGCCCCTCTCCCTCAACTTAGATATTATGGCTTCGGCAGCCTCATCAGGGCTTAGCTTTGAGGTGTCGACTACTACGTCAGGATTGAGGGGCTCCTCGTAGGGGACTTGTAGGCCTGGGAGGCTAGAGATCTCGCCCTTGAGGGACCTTCTGTATAGCCCCTTGGGGTCCCTGCGCATGGCCTCGTCCAGCGGACACTTGACATAGACCTCCACGAACTTCTCAATCCTCCTCCTGGCCTCGTCGCGGTAAGCCCTCTTGTGGGCCGTGGCGTCGAACACCACATTGATGCCGTGTCTAACTAAGAGCTCGCCGATGAAGGTTAGGGCTGAGTAGAAGGCGTCCCTCTCCTCCTCAGTATAGGTGGGTCGTGGGGTGAGGTGCTTCCTAATCTCGTCCGACTCAAGCACCTCAACGCCAACTCCGCGTGTCTCAAGTTTCTCCTTTAGCTTCTTCGCTATAGTGCTCTTCCCAGAGGAGGGGATGCCCGTTAGCCAGACGGCGAAGCCGCCCATAGCAACCATCTTAACTGAAAGCTTAAAGTCCCCCTTAACCTTAATGGTGTTAGGTCTACATGGCTAAGAGGTTCACGATAACCGCCGCCCTCCCATATGCGAATGGGTACTTGCACGTAGGGCACGCCATAAGTACGTACATCCCTGCCGACATTTACGCGCGTTTTAAGAGGCTTCAGGGCTTTGACGTGCTCTTTGTTTGCGGGAGCGACGATCACGGGACGCCAATAGAGGTGTCAGCGCGCAAGGCCAATAGGACGCCAATAGAGCACGCGACGTACTATCATGAACATCACATGGAGGACTTCAAGCGACTGAACATCTCTTTCGACAACTACTATCGTACGCATAGCGAGGAGAATCGCGCGTTAACTGAGGAGTTCTTGAGGGCCGCCAAGCAAAAGGGCCTCATATACTTAAAGCGAGTTAAGCAATACTACTGCGAGCGCGACGGTAAGTACCTCCCTGACCGCTTCGTCGTCGGGACCTGCCCATACTGCGGGGCTGAGGATCAATTTAGTGATCTCTGTGAGCGATGTGGGAGGGTAATTGAGGCGGGCAAGATAATAAGGCCCAGGTGCGTGCTTTGCAATTCCCCTCCAGTTGAGAAGGAGGCCGTCCACTTCTTCTTTAAGCTCAGCGAATTCGCTAAGCCACTTGAGGAGTGGCTCGCCTCATCCCCGCCAGAGGACTTCCCTCGCGAGGTGGTTAATTACGTATTAAGTTGGATTAGGTCGGGTCTCGAGGACTGGGACATCACCCGCGAGGACTATTGGGGCTTTAAGCTTCCCTTTGAGGAGGCGGCGGACAACCAGTTTGTCTACGTATGGTGGGACGCCCCAATAGGGTACATAGCGTCGACCGTCAACTACTGCAAGCGCACGAACAAGAACTGGGAGGACTATTGGAAGAGCGACGAGGCCGCGATCGTCCACTTCATAGGCAAGGATATAGTGTACCATCACTTCATATTCTGGCCAGCGATGCTAATGGCAGCTGGGTACAAGCTCCCATCAAAGTACGTGGTTAACGGGTACGTCACCCTAGAGGGCGAGAAGATGTCTAAGAGCAGGGGGTGGTTGATACCGCTCCGCTACCTCCTCGAGAAGTACCCAGCCGATTATCTGAGGTACTACGCCTGCTTCAAGGCCGCAAACTCCATGAGGGATAGTGACTTCAGCTTTAAGGAGTTTCAGCGCAAGGTGAATTCAGAGCTAGCGGACAACATAGGAAACTACGCCCACCGCGTCCTAACCTTGATTTACCGGCTGTTTGGCGGCTACGTCCCGAGGCCAGCGACTATGGATGCTGAGGACGAGGGCTTCAAGTCATTCATCGTCTCACTGCCCAACGAGCTGGAGGCGCTTTACGAAGAGGCTGACTTCACTAAGGTGGGGGGGAGGCTGCTAGAGGCTTTCTCGAGAGCCAACGGCTATCTAAATTCTAAGGAGCCGTGGAGGAGGGCTAGGGAGGAGGCTGGGACTACGCTATACTTGAGCGTCAACTTCCTCAGAGACTCGATGGTGGCCATGTATCCGATAACTCCGGAGACCTCGCTTAGGGTGCTTTCCTACATATACAACGACCGGCCGCTGGAGCTGAGCTGGAGCAGCCTAGGGAAGTTTACGGTTGAGCCTGGCTGGAAGATAGCTAAGCCGTCCCCAGTCGTGAGGAAGGTGAGCGATGAGGAGGTGGCCGAGGATATGAAGGAATTGAGGAGGGGATTCAAGTGGGAGGGGCCAGCTTCTACATAGAGACCTATGGATGTTGGCTGAACGTAGGCGACTCAGCAATTATTGCTGGCTTATTGAGGGGGGCTGGCTTCGAGGAGGCGCGTAGTCTTAGTGAGGCCTCGGTGATAATCGTAAACACTTGTGCAGTCAGGGCCGAGACTGAGCGCAAGATGTTGAGGAGAATTAGGGAACTTAGTGAGGGGGTTCGAGGGAGCGGGAGGGTTCTAATCGTTACCGGCTGCCTGGCCACGTATAGGCCGGCCCTCGTGTCTAAGGCGGCACCCAGCGCTGCCATCGTCACCACTGATGCTATTGAGCGCGTGGTCGAGGCAGTAAAGACGGGAGGAGGCTTCTACGCCGGGCGGGGTGTGAGGGGCTGGCTCCGCTTGCCAAGCCTCAGAGCTGAAGGCAGGGTGGTGGTGCCCATAGCCGTGGGTTGCTTGGGCAGCTGCGCCTACTGCATTGAGCCGCTGGCGCGAGGGAGGTTGAGGAGCTACCCTGTGGAGGAGGTCGTCAAGAGGGTGGAGGAGGCCGTTAAAGCTGGGGCAAGGGAGGTCTTCTTAGTCGCTCAAGACGCCGCTGCTTACGGCCTTGACATAGGATCCTCCCTCCCTGAGTTACTGAGGCGTATCTGCGAAATTGAGGGGGACTTCATGGTAAGGGTGGGGATGATGGAGCCCAGCGTTGCAAGTCGGATCATCGATAACCTCTTAGAGGCCTACGAGGACCCCAAGGTGTACAAGTACCTCCACTTACCCCTTCAATCGGGGAGCGATAGGGTGCTAAAGATGATGGGGAGGAGCTACAGTGCCGAGGAGTTCCTCGAGCTCGTCAAGTTATATAGGGCCAGGTTCCCTGAGGGCTTCTTAGCCACAGACGTAATAGTGGGCCTCCCTGGAGAAGGAGAGGAGGAGTTCTGCGAGACCCTCAAGGTCTTAGAGGCTGCCGAGCCAGACAAGGTGCACATCGCCCGCTTCACCCCCCGCCCGCTAACGCCAGCTGCCTCCATGGAGCAGCCCCCAGAGTGGGTAAAGAAGCAGAGGTCTCGCGTGGCCTCTAGTTTCGTTGACCGCCTCACCTTGAAGCGAAATGAGGAGTGGGTTGGCAAGACGCTCAAGGTGCTTGTGACCGATGTCGCTGGTGGCTACGCTAAGTGTAGGGCCAGTAACTACAAGCTTATAGTGGTTAGCGCCGAGCTAGAGCCGTGGAGCTGGGCCACGGTCAGGGTAGAGGCAGCCCATCCCCATTACCTAAAGGCCTCCCCCTACTGGGGGTAGCACGGCCATCACCCAGCCTGTGGAAACTTCCTCGTCTAGTGAGGCGCGCCTATTGCCTATAAGCACCGTATATCCTTGAGCCAGCTCTGCCCCAGGCCCGATGAGGTCCCTGAAGGCCTCAGGCAGCAGTCTTGAGAGTTGCTCTAGTACGTCCCTGACCCTGCACCCTTCGCTCACTTCTAACTCCAGCCACTCTGAGCCTGCCCTTTCGCGAAGCTCAGCGAACAGCCTAACCCTGACCTTCAAGCTAGTCTCCCCACGACAGACTTTATAAAGCAGCATAGCGATAGGTTTTCGCGTGCTTATAAGGTTAAGGAGGATTGTGCTGCCCACCGCCCTGGCCCTCCTCATACTAGCTTGGCTTAGTCAACCTTCTCAAGCCAGCTTGATAATCAACCGCACCATCGAGCTCCACGAGCTTTACCTGACTATCTACGATGAGGTGAGGTCCCTCGAGCCCGTCCACTTAGAGGTAGCGGTCCAACAGGCTCTCGATAATGGTTCGTTAATGTCCATCTACGTGAGGCAGGAGGGTAGTTGGTTTGAGCCCGTGCGTAAAGGCTCACTGAACCTACAGGGCTCAGGCTTCAACGTATATTCAGTAGAGGTGGGTGGCAGGGCGACGATAGTCCACTCCTACCTCCTCCTCGACAGAGGACTGAATAGGGCTCTCATCGTACCCCTCTACCCTATAGTGAGTGAGTGCATCAGCGAGTGCAACGTCACAATTAAGTGCGCAGAGGGAGTGTCGGACGTGGTAACGCAGCCCACGTTAGAGCTAAGGCAAGCCGACGGCGCGCTGGCCTTTACTACCTCCATGAGGGAGGTGCCGCCCATGTATTTAACTTGGCTAAACATAACGTACGGACTAACAGAGGGAGTTGACAGGATCTTGTGCTCAAAGTGTACTAAGCACGTCTACATCGAGCCGGACGGTTCATTAAAAATTTCCGAGCGCCTAACGTTCACTTCTGCCGACCCTGAGCGTCTCATTGAGGTCATTAAGTTAAAGCTACCAGCGGAGGCGAGGGTGGTCAGCGTCAGGGACGACCTCGCCGCGTATAGCTTGGTTCCCCAAGTGGGGCCCCAGCAATTCGGCAGCTACTCCATCTCTACCCTGGATCGCTACTTACTGTTGGAGGTTAGGCCTCGCTTTACCATAAGGCGTGGGGAGAACGTGACGTTCACCTTGACTTACTCGGTTCAGCCTAGTAGGCCTGGACCTATCGAGTTTCCCGCAGCCAGCTTTCACAACATTCCTATAGCCCTCCTTGAGGTGTACGTCCACCCTCCGCCAGGCGGCTCCATAGCCTACGCCAACCTTCCTGTAGGTGATGGGGCAGCTGGCGCGCGCCTAAGCTGGTGGCCACCCCCAGTACCTTCAGTAGAGGTAGCTTATTACGCCGCGCCCTCCATCCTTCCATGGCTCTCCTTAGCTGCTTTAGCGATCCCCTTCGCTGCCTCAACTTCGTACTTGCTCCTCTGGTCTAAGAGGGGGGTCCGTGCAAAGCTCCCACCCTCAGTACTTAGCCTGGAGCCCCTCGTAATGAAGTACGAGAGCAGACTGGCCCTCGTCAATAAACACATCAAAATATTACACGACTTAGCGGCTGGCAAGCTGAAGATGAGAAGCTACGAACGCCTAGCCAGGACGCTGCTCGCTGAGCAGGCGAGGTTGGAGGCAGAGCTTAAGGAAGAGGGCGAGAGATTGCGATCGTCTTGGCCTGAACTGAGGGAGGCGCTAGACGAGCTTAAGAGGCTTGAGGGCGAGCTCGCTAAGATGAAGGGGAGGCTTAACCAGGCGTTGAATAGGGCGAGGTCGGGCAAGGTAACGCGCGAGTCCTTCAGGAGGGAGGTCCAGGAATTGGAGACTCAGCTAGAGGAACTCTTGAGGTCGTTCAGGCTAGCCCTACGTGAACTATCGGCGAAAACCTAAAGAGGCCTTAGGCTAAAACACCAGCGAAGCCGGGTGGTGTAGCGGCCAAGCATGGCGGGCTCTGGCCCCGCAGACCCAGGTTCGAATCCTGGCCCGGCTATATTTTCAGTACTTAGCCTACCATCACTACTAATTCGCAAAGAGAGCTGGTCACGCGCATTAACGTAAGGTCTCGATAAGCTTCGTGGTGTTGGTTAAAGCATAGCCTCTGTACCTGAGGGGGTTCAGCGAGGGACTTGAGACTTAAATAAAGTGCGGGGGGTGGGATTTGAACCCACGAAGGCCTACGCCAGCGGATACCCCAGCTGAGCCCTTGAGTCCGCCCCCTTAGGCCTGGCTCGGGAACCCCCGCGCGCCACGTGTGGCTTACGTACGCCCCTCCTGATAAAGGCTTAGTCAGCCCAATACCTTGAAGATAGGTGAGGGACGAGCACGAGCATTAAGCAGACTTATTAGGATGCACGACGCATGGCTCCTAATGCGGTCGCTCTTACCATTAATGTCGGTAAGTGTGACCAGCCCCCTCCTAAGGAGCTCCCACCTCCTATTAGTGAGCAGCTGCATGCTTAGGGAGCATCCATCAATTGTTGAGGAGCGGGGCGGTGGAAGGGTTGGGCTACATGTATGTCTCCAAGAGACCCACGTCGATAATGTTGGATTTAAGGTAGCGACGATACTGCTAAAGGCCCAGCCGGCCTCATTGACTGTCTTAACCATGGACGGGTCTCCGCACTGCGTCCAGCTGCACTTTGTTATTGAGCAGGTCAAGCAGCTCGTAGCTTACAACGGGCCTATAGAGCACTTAGTCGTGGAGAGGGGGGCGGTGTTTAGGGTGAGCCCTGAGGCAGTGCGAATGGCCCGCCACCTATCCTCCCTTGAGGAGCTCCTTAAGGAGAGAGCCTTGCGCAAGGCCTGAGTAGTTCTTAGACCGAGGCCTTAAGTAAAGCTTATTAAAATCAAGGGCCCTGCTCTTCACGCGGCCGTCGTCTAGCCTGGTCTAGGACACGGGCCTTCCACGCCCGCGACCCGGGTTCGAATCCCGGCGGCCGCATTAGCGCCCAAAGCATTGAGGCCATCCAATGGTCGTTGTGAGGGGCCATCACGTCGCTTAACTAAACTTCATTAGCGGAAGGACGCGGGTGCCCCTCATCCTCGAAGGCCTTGAATCTAGCAGGCTTGGTCTAAGTAGGGGGGACCCAGCCGGCCCCACCTCAATGGCCTCTGGCTTTAGGCTAAGTAGCTTTGAGCAATTGGGGCACTTACTGCCGTAGCGCCTCGACACGTCTGCCAGGAGGGACCTCTTGGCCGAGAGGATGGGATCCTCGGCTTCAATGCGTTGGAGAATAAAGCCGCACCTAGAGCATAAAATCGTGAGGGGCATGCCACTAATTATTACCTAAAAAGGGACATATATCCCAGCCGCCTTGGCATAGCGAAACATACCCTGAGAATACTAAAGTAGTCTGGTGAGGGGGTGCTGACGTCAGAGGCGGAGAAGAAGAGGGTTTTGAGGCTTAACTAAGTCAATAGCCTAGCGAGCAAAGCTTAAGAATGTCCATGCCGAGTCATCAACAGGCCCCGGTAGTATAGCCCGGTTAAGTATACCGGCCTTTCGAGCCGGAGACCCGGGTTCAAATCCCGGCCGGGGCATTAGTTGTGTGAGGGTGGGTCCTTCGTAGTGGCCAAGCTACGATACCCTCGTAGATTTGAGGGGTGCTAACTTCTAGGTGGCAGGTCTGCTTAACCTTGGGCCGTCTACCTTCTTGGTGCTCTGGGATGTAAAGTGTGAAGGTTGACAGTGATGTGATGTATTTAACGTTAGACCGTATACAGCCTCAGCCTACCTTCCTTTTTCGCGTGGGCCCACGGCCATTAGGCAGCGGCCTCGCGCTGCGGCCATATTGATGGGGAATTTTTGATGTAAGTCATGCCAGGTGAGCGGCGGTGGCACTTCGCGACACGGAAGTGTGTGGCTTCATGACTTGAAACTCGCGCTTAATTGACGGAAACGAGGGCTTAAGGCTTATAACAATCACAAAGAAGTGCCAGGACA
>JAWAOK010000042.1:0-9746 GCA_038894875.1 Candidatus Nezhaarchaeales archaeon | reverse complement strand
CTATCTACGTAGCCCTCAGCCCTCTCTAGGAGCGCCCTCCAGTGCCTCAGCCCCTCCCTCAGCCTCCCTAGGAGCTCCAGCCTCTCGTCCACCGGCGCCTCCTCGCCCAGCGTGACTAGCTTCGCGATCTGCTGCAGGAGCCCGGGCGCCCCCTCGCCCACCTCAGCTAAGTGGACCGGGACGAGGAGCTCCAGCAGCCACCTCCTTATCGTCGAGGCCAGCTCTAGGTGTTTCTCGACTACCTTAATGAAGGCCTCCCTGCCCTCGTCCGTTATCGTGTACACCCTCACCCTCCTCTTGCGCAGCTGCCACTCGCTCTTGACGAGGCCGCTGGCCTCCAGCTCCTTCAGAGCGGGGTACAGGGACCCGGGGGTGGGGCTTATGAGGCCGAGCGTGCCCTCCCTTATCTTCTTTATAATTTCGTAGCCATGCGCAGGCCCCCTCAGCAGGGTGTACAGTATCGCCAGCTTGAGGTAGCCCCTCTTGACCTGCTCCCTCATCACCTCGCTCTCCGACATCCCACGGGCCAGTCAACACTGAGCCACGCCTCCTATAAGTATTTCGATACCATATATATAGGAAATAGATATATATCCCTGCTGATGGGTAAGCGACAGGCTTGGCGCGCCTCAGTCAGCTGGGCCGGGCCGCAGCAGGGGCCAGGGGCGCGGCCTACTTAGTGCTGGCGGCGCTCCTACTGGTCGCTATCGCCTCACTGGCTACTTGCGCCGCCGCCCAGGACTTCACGGTGACTGATAGCAGGGCCTGGTCGTCGTCCGGCTCGCCTGAAGTGTACCCGGGGAGCTCGAGGGTGAGGTTGAGGATTGAGGCGAGGTACAGCGGGGCGTCGCCTGCGTCGAGCGTCTACGGCCACTTGAGCACGGTCGACGGCATATCCTTTAGCCTCGGCAGCGGCCCGACCACGCCAGCTGAGCCGCCGGACGTCCAGGCTGGCGGCTACGTAGTCTTTGAGTACTACCTGGACCTCTCCAAGTCCCTGCAGCCCGGGACGTACGGCCTATCCTTTAACATAACTTACATTGCGGATGCCGCCCCGCGCACCGCGGGCCCCTTCGATATACCGCTGAGCGTCTCCAGCTACCCTGAGGCGCAGCTGAAGGTACTGGACGCCTACCTGTCCCCGGCCTCCTACCCCGGCTCAGTGGGAACGGGGCTATATGTAGTGCTTGAGAACGCTGGGGGGTCGAGCATAGCCTCGGCCTCCTTCACCTTAGAGCCCCCGCAGGGCTTCTTAGTCGAGAGCCCGAGGACCACCGTGGGCACAGTCGGCAAGGGGGAGAGGTTCACCGTCAGCTTCCGCGGGGTGTCCGTACCGCAGGGCGCAGGGAGGGGCCAGTACGAGGCCACGCTGCGGATGAGCGCCTCGATGAGGACGGACGACGGAGTGGCCTACAGCAGCCAGGCCAGCGTCACTATAAGCTTCGCCGTCACCGACCCGCCGCCGGAGCTCCCACTAGTCCTCTCCTCAGTTAGCGTCCTGTACCAAGGCTCCCCCGCGCCGCTGCTCCCGTCGGCTAGGGGGGTGACCGTGAGGATTACGCTGCTCAATAGGCTCCCAGACCCCATTGGGGGGATGGTAGTAGCTCATAGCGTGGACGGCGGGATCGTCGTGCGCTCCACCTCTGGGACGTACGTCAACGGCGCGCCCTCAGGCTCCTCCTGCTTCATCGACCTAGTGGTCGACGTGCCACCCGGCGCCAGCCTCGGGAGGCACCGCATCCACCTCAACGTCTCCTACGTGAGGGTAGTTGAGGGGGCCTCCTACATGGCGCACCAGGAGCTGAGTACTGAGGTGAGCGTCGAGAGCCACCACAGCTACGTGCCCGAGCTCTCCCTCGCCTCAGCCTACTGGGGCTCCCCCGACCCGGCGCCCGTGTACGGGGGCTCGCGCTACGCCCCCCTCACCATACAGCTCGTTAACAACGGCAGGTACGACGCCCTCGGGGTGGCGGTCGAGGCCAGCTCGCAGCAGCTTAGGCCAGTGAAGGGCTCAGAGGCCGTGGCCGCCAGGCTCGCGCCGGGCTCCTACGCATCGGCCACCCTATATTTTGACGTAGCCGCCGGGGCCAAGAGCGCCATAGTCAACGTCCTCGTAAACTACACGTTTAGTGAGTTCGGGGCGCACGTGAACGTCTCTAGGAAGTTCACCACCCACCTCCCGATTGAGGAGTACCCCGCCGCGTCCAGCAGCCTAATGGTCGTGAGCTCCGGCTGGGCGAGGGGCTACAGCGTCTTCCCTAGGACTGAGAACGCGACTTACGAGGTGGTCATATCCAATAGGGCGCCGTTCTCCGTGGGCGGCGTCTTGCTGCTGCTCGAGCTCCCGGCAAACATGTCCTCCAGCAGCGGCAGGGTCGCGAGGGCCTACGTCGAGGGCCCCATTAGGAGCTTGGACACGCTCACGGCCACCTTCACCATTACCGTCGGGGACGTGAGGCCGGGGAGGTACGAGGCCGCGCTCACGGTAGACTTCATCCTCCACTCTGGCGGCCCGGGGGTGAGGTGCGTGGAGACGTTTAGCGTGCCCATGGTCGTTAGTGACGACAGCCAAGCGGTCGAGGTCCTTTCCTCCTCTTGGTACGAGGGCTCCGTGGGGCCGGGCACCTACGGGGCCCACTTGATAGTTGTTGTGAGGAACAACTACGTAGACTCCATGAAGGGGCCGGTTCTAGAGCTCCACCTCCCGCCGGGGGTGGTCAGCGCCGTCGACAACTCCTCCTGCGTGAGGGCGCCCCCGCTCTCCATCACCCCGGCCCAGCTGGCCCAGCTAATGTACCCCCAGCGGCCCGCCCCCTCCCTAGGCCCCCTCATCGGGCCCGCTCAGGCGGGCGCCCCCCAGGCCTTTAGCAGGGGGGACGCGATTACCTTCCTCGCCAGCGTCCACATCCTAAACGCCAGCCCCGGCGTGCTCAGCGTCGACGGGGCGGTCTCCTACGTGGACCAGTGGGGGTCTAGGAGGGCGGTGAGGGTGAGCGTCCCCGTGAGCATCCTGGGCAGGGTGGAGTACCTGCAAGTGTCCATGAGCGGGAGCGTGAGCGTCAGGAGTAGGTTTACGAACGCTACGCTCACGATTAGGAACGTGGGCACTTCGCCGCTCTACGACGTGTACCTAGCCATTTACCCCTACCAAGGCGCGGCCCCCCTCCTCATGGCCACCCCAGCGGTCTCGTACATTAAGGCGGTGGGGGCCGGCGGCGTCGTAGAAGTCCCGGTCACCCTGGCCTACAGCCCCCTACTGTCTGTAGCGACTCCCGTGACCTACGGCCCCGTGCCGCTGATGGTATCTGCGGTCTACAGGGACGCTAGCGGCTCGCTTAGGAGCATGAACAACAGCATAGTCGTAGTCGTGGAGCCCTTCGTAGACTTGCTGGTAAAGGATGTAACTGCAGTAGGCAGGCCCGCCTCGTCGACGGTCACCGGCACGGTCGTTAACTACGGCTCGGCGGTCGCCTATAGGGCCAGGGCGGTCTTTGAAGTGGGGGGAGAGAGCAGGACGGTCCTCATCGGCGACGTGGCGCCTGGCGACGAGATGACGTTCAAGATCACGGTCCCCAGGTACGGGGAGAGCGGCGTCTTGAGGGTAGAGTACTACAACATATTTAACGAGCTCTGCTCTAGGGAGCTGCCCATTAGCATAGAGCTCGCGGCCGAGGCCCCCGCCGCGCCAGCGCCCAGCCCCGGCATGGGGATCGAGGCGTGGGCCGTGGTGGGGGCCGTCGTGGCCTTCCTTTCCGTCGCCGCCCTCCTAATACGCAAGGCCCTAAGGCCCGGCCGGGCGGGCGGAGGTGGGCCGTCGTGGCCCTCCACGCCCTCCTCCTAGACTTCCTGAGGCTGTCCCTCAAGGCCTTGAGTGAGAGGAGGGTGAGGGCGGCCCTCACGATAGTAGGCATAGCGATAGGGCCGCTAGTCTTGGTCATGATGAGCTCTGTCGTGAGGGGCTACTCAGACTACATCGTCAGTAGCATCACGTCGCTCGGCCAGAACGCCATAGCCGTCTTCCCCAGGGAGAACTACAGGCTGAGTGAGGAGGACCTCTCCTTCATGAGGTCGCTGCCCGGGGTGGCGAGGGCAGAGCCCTTCTACTCAATGCAGGGGCTCCTCAAGAGGGGCTCGGAGGAGGTCAGGGTCACGCTGTTCGCCATGGACTACAGCCTGCTTTTTGAGGCGATAGGGAGCCTGAGGATAGGCGAGGGGGAGGTGCCCAGCGAGGCGCTCTACGTCGTGGTCGGTAGGAAGGTGGCCTTCAAGGAAGGCGGCGAGCGGCTCCTCGCGCTCAACGACGTCGTGTCCGTGTCCATCCCTAAGATAGAGGAGGGGAGAGTGGTCGGTAGGAAGAACGTAAACCTCAGGGTTGGCGCAATCCTGGAGGAGTACGGCGGGGCGCTGATAGTCGACCCGGACTCCTCGATCTTCCTGAGCCTAGAGGCCGGCAGGAGGCTCTTGGGGGCGAGGGAGTGGTCCGGGGTCTTCGTGCTGGCCCAAGACCCATCGCGCGTCAAGGACGTGGTCTCCGCAATGAGGGAGAGGTACGAGGACAGGCTGCAGATAATAGCGTTCAGCTCAATAGCTGAGATAGTCTCCAGCGTCACTGGCGCGATAAACTTCATAAACTTCTCCACCTCGCTCTCGGCATTCGCCGTGGCCATAGCCGGCGTGGCCGCGACCATGATAACCTCAGTGATGGAGAGGACCCGCGAGATAGGGGTGATGAAGGCCATAGGCTACACAAACGGCCACGTGCTCGCCCTAATACTGATGGAGTCCGTGGTCATGAGCCTGATAGGGGGCTCGGCCGGCATAGCGCTAGGGGTCGTCGGGGCGCACCTACTGTCGGCCCACGGCCTCACCATCAGGGGCCTGGGGCTGACGTTCCTGGTGGGCCCGAAGATCACCGCGGACCTAATCCTCCAGACGGTGGCCCTCACTATCGCGGTGGGCCTAGTCGGCGGCGCGCTGCCAGCCCACAGGGCCTCCAAGATACCGCCGGCGGTGGCCTTGAGGTACGAGTAGGCGGGCCCCCTTAGGCCGAGCCAGGCTAGGGTTTAAAATGACGTAGCGCTGAGGGGCGCGTGAGCAAGGCCTCGGCGCGGAGGTGGGCCCTTGTCCTTCGACCTCACTAAGGAGCAGCTCGAGGTCAAGGAGGCCGCTCGCGAGTTCGCTGAGAAGGAGCTCACGCCGGAGCGGGGGAGGGAGTTCGACGCTAAGGAGGAGTTTCCGTGGGAGCTCTACCGCAGGGCGGCCAAGCTGGGCTTCATCCAGCCCCACTTCCCTGAGGAGTACGGGGGGCAGGGGCTCAGCTACCTAGAGAACCTCCTCATTGTGGAGGAGTTCTGCAGGGCCGACTCTACGCTCGGGATAGCGATAACCGTAGGCACCTTCGGCAGCGACTTAATACACCTCTTTGGCACCGACGAGCAAAAGTCGAAGTTCCTGCCCCTGATCACTAGTGGGCAGGCGGCGTCCGCCGGGGCCTTCACCGAGCCCGGGCACGGCAGCGACATAACGATCCTCGACACCACGGCCGTTAGGGAGGGGGACCTCTACGTCATAAATGGGACTAAGACCATGATCTCCAACGCCCCCATAGCCAGCTTCTTCGTGGTCCTGTGCCAGACCAAGCCCGGGGTCAAGCACCGCGGCCAGACGCTCTTCCTCGTCGAGCGCGGCGCCGAGGGGCTGGAGACCTCGAAGATATCCGGGAAGCTGGGCATAAGGGCCTCGCCGCTAGGCGAGGTCAGCTTTAATAACGTGAGGGTCCCCCCCTCGTCCATCGTCGGCGAGGAGAACAGGGGCTTCTACCACACCCTCCACTTCCTCGACTACGGGCGCCTCCACGCCGCCGCGCAGGCCGTCGGCTGCGCCCAAGGGGCCCTAGAGAGGGCCCTGAGGTACTCCAAGGAGCGCCGCCAATTCGGCTCCCGCCTAGCCGACATGCAGGTGATTAGGCACAAGCTAGCGGACATGGCCACTAAGGTTGAGGCCGCCAGGCTGCTGGTCTATCGCGCGGCTGCCAAGCTCGACCAGGGGGTCCTCATGCCCGAGCTCTCCTCCATGGCCAAGTCCTTCGCCTCCACCGTAGCTATAGAGGTAGTCAACGAGGCCCTCCAAATCTTCGGCGGCTACGGCTACCTGGCTGAGTACGACATCGAGAGGATCTATAGGGACGTGAGGATAACCGCCATATACGAGGGGACGACGGAGATCCAGCGCAACGTAATAGCTAAGGCGCTGATAGGCTCCTAGCCCCTCCCCCTCTCTAGGAACTCCCTTATCCCCCGGTGCGGCGCCCCTGAGGAGAAGCTGAGCGCGAAGCTCTCTAGCTCGACCCCCAGCCCAGCGCTAATGAGGGCCTCGAGCGGCCTATTGACAGCGTCCTTGATGAGCTTGAGCACCTCCGGGTCGCGCTTCTTCAGCTCCTCAGCGAGCTCCTTGACGGCCCTCTTCAGCTCCTCCCTAGGCACGACGGCGTTCACTAGGCCCAGTCTCGCGGCCTCCTCAGCGTCCAGCAGCCTCCCAGTCATCAGCAACTCCTTGGCCCTCTTTGGCCCCGCCAACATGGTTAGGCGCTGGGTGGCCCCGAGTCCGGGGATCATGCCCAGCCTGGCCTCTGGCTGGCCCAGCTTGGCGTCAGACGACGCCACGGCTAGGTCGCAGGCCATCACTAGCTCGCAGCCAGTCCCCAGGGCCAGGCCGTTGACCATGGCTATCACTGGCTTGCTGAGCTTAATTAGCGCCTCCACCGTCCCCCTCGCCTCCTCCGCGTGCCGCCTCACTTCCACCGGCCCCTTGCCCACGAACTCCCTCACGTCCGCCCCTGCGCAGAACGCCCTCCCCTCCCCCGTCAGGACGACCACCCTGACCGACTCGTCCTCCTCCGCCCTTCGAAGGGCCCCCCTCAGCTGGGCGTGGGCCTCGCTATTTAGGGCGTTGAGGACCTCCGGCCTGTTGATCGTTATCCAGGCGACCCCGTCCTCTACGCAGTACTTCACTAGCTCGGCCGGCATCCCTCGGGCCGCTAGCGGCGCCTCCTAAAAGCCGTAGCCCTCCTCCGCGCCCCCTCCTCAGCCAGCTTGAGGCTGCTGGCCAGGGTCGGTAGGAGGCTGTCGACCACCTCCGACACCCGCCTCTCGACCTCGTCGTAGTACTCAGCAAACACCTTCTTGGCGTACTCCACGACCTCCTCGCGGCCCCTCCTGCCGGCGGCCACGTCCTCTAGGAGCCCCTCCATAAAGCCCCTCACCTCCGGCTTGACTAGCTCCGGCTTTATCCTTAACATCGACTTAATCAGCGCCACTCCCATTGGCGTGGGCACGCACCTCCTTTTGTCTACGTAGAAGTACCCCCTCTCGATGTTGGTCTGTATGTGCTGAGAGGCCGTGGCGTCAGTCCCTATGCGAAGCCTCTCCATTAGCTTCAGCAACTCGGACTCTGAGATGTAGGGGGGAGGCTCAGTCGACCCCTCCTCCACCCTAACCTCCTCCACCTCAACGAGTAGCCCTGGGGCCAGCCTCGGCAGCGGCCGCTCGTCAGGCACCTCAAATGGGTAGGCCTCTAAGTAGCCCGGCTCGACTACTCGCAGGCCCCGAGCCTCAAAGAGCTCCCCGCCCACGTCCACCACTACGCTCTGCCTCGCTACCCTAGCCGGGGGGCTCAGGGTGGCCAGGAAGTGCCTAACGACTAGGTCGTAGAGCCTCCACGCCGCTCGACCCAGCTGAGCCACGACCTCCCCCTCCTCAGCGGGCCTGACGGGGTGTATCGGCGGGTGGGCCCTGTCGTCCTTAGAGCCCTTGGTGGGCCTCAGCGGCCTCTCCAGCAGCCTGGAGGCGTAGGGCCCGTAGCCTGGGTGCTCAGCGAACTGGGCGAGTATCCTCCTCAGGTCGAGGCCCGGCCCGTAGACCTCGGTCTCCGTCCTAGGGTAGCTTATGAGGCCCCTGCGGTAGAGCTCCTCGGCTAGCTCTAGGGCCGCCCTCGGCCTGATGTTGAGGAAGCGGCTGGCCCTCCCCTCTAGCTCTACAGTGTTGAGCGGGGCGGGCGGCCGCTTGCGGGACTCCTCCTCAGTGAATTCCCTCACTACCCCCACCTTGGCTGCGGAGGCCCTCTCGCGGGCCCCCTCAGCCCCCTCCCTCTCCTTGAACCTCCCGGCGGCGTGCTCTAGGACTAAGAGCGCCCCCTCGACCCTCACCCTGGCCACCACCCTCCAGAAGGCCTCTGGCTTGAACGCCTCCCTCTCGAGGGCCCGCTGGACGACTAAGTAGAGGACCGGGGTCTGGCATGGGCCGTAGCTCAGGAAGCGCCCGAGGGGCAGGCTCCTGGGGGCCGCGCGCTCCACGCTTAGCGTTAGGAGCCTAGTGAAGGAGGCGCCTATGACTAGGTCCATCTCCATCCTAGCGAAGCACTTGTCGGCCAGCCTAGGGTTCAGCTCCCCCGGGCTCTCGATGGCCCTCCTCAGCTCCTCAGGGCTGAGCGTCGAGAACCAGGGCCTCTTGAACTCGGCGTAGGGGTTGACCTGCTCCACGACCGACTTGGCCTCGAAGGCTATGCTCTCCCCCTCGGGGTCCCCGTCGAGGGCCAGGTAGACTACCTCAGCCTCCCTCCCCAGCTCCCGCAGGGCCTCTAAGTAGGGCTCAGACCCCTCCTCGACCACCCTCACCGGCCTCTCAAAGAAGAGCTGCCTTGGGTCCACGCTCCTCCAGGACCTGTTCAGCCCCTCCCTAAAGTCTAGGTCGAAGAGGTGCCCCTTGAGGCCGAGGGAGGCCCACCGCTCGCCGCCGCGGGTGAATAGGTAGGCCTTGACCGGCCCCCTGGACATCACCCTGTAGCCCCCCTCAGCCAGGGCGTCGGCGAAGGCCCTGGCCACGCTATCCTTCTCAGCCACTATCAGGGCGTCCACCTTAACGCTCCAGCTCGAGTAACGCCCCCTCGGCCTCCCCAGAGCCAAGCGGCCTCCACGTGCAGGGCTACCAATGTTAATTAAGCCTTGCGCTGCCCGCTTAACGGGGGCGCCCTTGACCAAGGTGGTCGTGGAGAGGCTCGGGCCCGTCCGGGAGGCGGAGGTCGAGGCCGTACTAAGCACGCTGAGGAGGCTCTACGAAGCGGTCGAGGACCCCCCGCTCCTCGTATACCTAGTCCTCGCCAGCGACAGGGAGCGGTTCGCCTCCCTACTCGCCTCCATACACGACCTCTGGGGCGTTGAGTCGAGCCCCTCCTTTGAGCGCTTTGAGGCGGCCCACGACGCTTACACCGGCGCCCCTAGGCTCGTCGTATGTCTGGAGCCCCTCAGGGCGCTCCCTAGGGAGGCGGCTGAGGGGGTGGTCCTCCACGAAGCCGCCCACACCGTCCTCCACGGCTCCCTCGACGCCTACCTCGCCCCCAGGGGGGTCGTGGAGGAGGCCGCCAAGCTGGCTGGGCCGGGCCCCTCCCTCGACCTCGCCTACCTCGCGGCCGCGGCGGTGAAGGACTACGAGGCCTCTAGCCTCTTGCTTAGCGCCGGCTTCCGTAGGGAGGCTAGGGCCCACGTGCTCCACTTGCTGTCCCAGAGGGAGGGCCTCGAGGAGGAGTGGAGGCTCTCCCTCGGGCTGGGCGCCCCCGCCCTACACTTAGCTGAGGTGCTGAAGCCGCTCTGCTGCGCTGCGCCGCTACTGGGCGATGCCGAGGTCGCCATGGCCGCGGAGGCCTACACGTCCCACCTGCCCGCCCGAGCCAGGAGGGGGCTTAGGGAGCTGGTC
>JAWAOK010000041.1:0-10013 GCA_038894875.1 Candidatus Nezhaarchaeales archaeon | reverse complement strand
TGCCTCGCCGCCGGAGGCTAGGGTGTACGTCGTGGAGTGGATGGACCCGCGCGCGCTCTACCTCACTTCAGCGCTCAAGGTGTACGTGAGGGTGGCGAAGGAGGGGGCCGCGGTTGTGAAGGTAGTCGCTAGGGCCTAGGCGCCCTCAGGCCCTGGGCCCCAAGAAAGCCTTTAATACCGTTGTGGGGAGAGGGGACGCTTAAGGTGGAGGAGCGTGCCAGGGGTTAGGGATAAGGTGGCCATCATAGGGATGGGGTGCACGAAGTTCGACGAGCATTGGGACAAGAGCATCTGGGACCTAGTCGTGGAGGCTTGCTACGAGGCCTTCGAGGACGCGGGCGTCGAGCCTAAGGACATACAGGCAGCCTGGTGGTCCAGCGTCATAGGGGGGTACTTAGGGAGGAGCCTAAACTACGCGCTAAAGCTGGACTACGTACCGGTCACGAGGGTGGAGAACCGCTGCGCCAGCGGCCACGACGCGTTCTTCAATGCCTGCTACGCGGTGGCGTGCGGAGCCTACGACATGGTCCTCGTCTGCGGGGCTGAGAAGCTGAAGGATGCCGGCATTCCGATACCGGGGGTCGTGGACCCCGCCGAGCCCTACATCAGTAGGGTGGACACGCGCTTCCCCCCTCCCGCGGCGTACGCTCAGCTGGCCATCAGGTACTTCACCCACTACGGCTACCCCATCGAGAGGGGGAGGGAGATACTGGCGCGCATAGCGGTAAAGAACCACTACAACGGCTCCCTAAACCCCAAGGCCCAGTTCCAGAGGCGGATAACTGTCGAGGAGGCCCTCAGGGCGCCCATAGTCGCCTGGCCGCTGGGCCTCTACGACTGCTGCGGGATCACTGACGGCGCCGCCGCCGCCATAATCACTACGCCAGAGAAAGCCAGGCAGTATAGGGACGACTACGTGTTGGTTAAGGGCATAGGGATGAGCTGCGGCATGTACCAGGGGGAGTACCTAGACGACTGGAGCCTCACGTACATAGAGGAGAACGTGAGGGCCTCGCGCACAGCCTACAGGGAGGCTGGCATAGAGAACCCGCGCAAGCAGCTGGACTTAGCGGTAGTGCACGACTGCTTCACGATAACCGAGCTAGTCATCTACGAGGACTTCGGCTTTAGCCCGCGCGGCAAGGCGCCAGTGGACGTGGAGGCCGGGACGTTCGAGCTCAGGGGGGAGCTGCCCGTCAATACCGACGGAGGCTTGAAGTGCTTCGGCCACCCCATAGGGGCTAGCGGCCTGAGGATGATGTACGAGGTCTACAAGCAGCTCCAGGGCAAGGCTGGCCAGCGCCAAGTCGAGATCAGGAACCAGCTGGGGCTCACCCACACCCTGGGCGGCACGCCGATAGACTCTAACACGTCAGCCGTGGCCATACTCGGGCTGAGGGGTGCCTAGCTTGGTGGGCATAGTCTCCTACGGAGCCTACGTGCCTAGGTGGAGGATTAGCAAGGAGCTCCTGAGCAGGGGGGCCAAGGGGGAGAGGGCCGTGGCCGGCCCGGACGAGGACAGCCTAACGATGGCCGTGGACGCCGCCATAGACTGCCTCAGGGGCGTGGACAGGTCGGCCGTGGACGCCGTCTTCTTCGCCTCGACCACCTCCCCGTTCAAGGAGAAGGGCGTAGCCTCCATGATATCTGCGGCCCTGGACCTGAGGCGGGACATAGTGACGGCGGACTTCGGGGGCACGCTGAGGGCGGGCACGACCGCCATGAAGGTGGCCATTGACGCAGTGAGGGCGGGCTCCCTGAGGAGCGTCCTAGTCGTGAGTGCAGACTGCCGCCTAGGGCCGCCCGGCTCTGCGTTCGAGCTAAACTTCGGGGACGGGGCGGCCGCCTTCTTGATAGGCCCACAGGGCTCTGTCGCTGAGTACGTAGGGGGCTACTTCGTGGCGGACGAGATCTACGACGTGTGGAGGAGGGACGTCGACCTCTACGTCCAGAGCTGGGAGGAGCGCTTCGTCTACCTACAGGGATACCTCAGGGTGCTGAGCGAGGTCATTAAGGGGCTCTTCGCTAAGGAGGGGGTGGGGCCTAAAGAAGTGAGTAAGGCCGCCATCTATGCGCCCGACGCGCGTAGGCTGGCCGAGCTGGCTAGGGCTGTGGGGCTGGACGCCGCGACCCAGGTCCAGGACCCCCTCCTAGACGCCGTGGGCTGCACGGGGGCCGCCCACGCTCCGATGCTCCTGGTCGCTGCGCTAGAGGGGGCCCGGGAGGGGGATAGGGTGCTAGTGGCCAGCTATGGGAACGGCGGGGACGCCCTCCTCTTCACGGTAAAGGAGGGGGTGGAGAAGGTCAGGGCCTCCAGGAGGGGGCTGAGGGGGCGCCTAGCGGCCAAGAGGGCCGTCCCGGACTACGTCACCTACCTGAGGTGGAGGAGGCTCATCCAGCTGCCCGAGCCCAGGGTGCCCATGGCGGTGTCTTACCCGAGCGCCTCGGCCATGTGGAGGGAGAGGGCCAGGATCTTCCCGCTCCACGGCTTTAAGTGCAAGGCCTGCGGCACGGTGCAGTTCCCGGTGCTCGGGCCCTCGCACAGGGTGTGCGCAAAGTGTAAGTCTAAGGACAGCTTTGAGGAGGTTAGGCTGAGCGAGAGGAGGGGCAAGCTGTTCTCATTCAGCTACGACTTCCTGAGGGGGGTCCCCATAGGCCTAGTCAACCTGGAGGGGGGCGGGAGGCTCTTCCTAGAGATAACGGACGCTGACGTCAGGGAGCTGAAGGTGGACATGGACGTGGAGCTAGTGTTTAGGAGGCTCGAGCTCTGGCGCAGCGACGGCATCTACGGCTACTTCTGGAAGGCGGCGCCCGCCCTAGATTGAGGCCCTCAAGGCAGACCCAACCTTTTCCTTAATCCTTTTTAACCGTCCCGTGGCTTACGCAATAAAGGCTAGGGTGGTGGGCCCGACGCGCGGAGCTCCCTCCTGACGTGCTCGTAGCCTAGGTCGAACGCCTTCAGGTTTACTTCAACCGCCCTGCCCCTGAACCGCTCCGCGATAGCGCGCTTAAGGGCCCCCACGCTCAGCGGCAGCCTGCCCGTGCCCGCGAGCGCGCCCAGCATGACCATGTTGGCGGCTATCGCGGCCCCTGCCTTGAGGGCCAGCTCGTAGGCGTCGACAGCAATCACCTGCCTGCTCGCCTTCTTTAGCATCTCAATGATGGCGTCCACGCTGGGGTAGGTGCCGAGGCCGAGCGACACTGAGGGGGGCACTAGGGGCCTAGTGGAGATGACGATCACGGTATCCTTGGAGGCATAGCGCACGTTGCGCAGGGCCTCCGAGGGCTCCATGGACACTATTACGTCCGCCTTCCCCTCGGGGACCATCGGCCCGTGGACGCCGCTCCCGAGCCTTACGTGGGCCGTGACCGCGCCCCCGCGCTGGGCCATCCCCAGGACCTCGCTCCCCCTCACCCTGTAGCCCTCAATGACGGCCGCGCGGCCTATGACCTCAGACATGGCTATAGTCCCCTGGCCCCCGACGCCGCACAGCACTATGTTTACCTCCCTCACCTCGCCCAAGCTAGGCCCCCTCCGCAGGGACTATGGCCCTGTACGGACATATCTTAGCGCACACGCCGCAGCCTATGCAAGTGACGGGGTCTATTGAGTAGGCGCCGCCGTACTTAACTATGGATGGGCAGGCGAACATCTTAATGCAAACGTCGCACTTCTTGCACCTATCTTGATCTACGCGATAGGGCACGATCCTCTCCCCCCTAGCCCTCTTCTCGCGAACCGCGTCCAGGGCGCAGGCCCTCCGCATGACTACTAGCGCTGGCCCTTCGTGGCGCAGCGCCCTGGTCATGACGTCTATGGCAGCCTTCACGTCGTAGGGGTCGACGACCTCCACGAAGCCCACGCCACACGCCCTAGCCACGTCCTCAGCCCTCAACCTCACCGTGGGCTCGCCCGTGGCGGTCACTCCAGTGCCCGGGTGGGGCTGGCCCCCAGTCATGGCGGTAGTTAGGTTGTCGAGGACTACGACGGTTATCTTGGCCTTATTGTACACAGCGTTTATGAGCGGGGGGATCCCGGCGTGGAAGAACGTCGAGTCCCCCAAGCAGGGTATGATGGGCGCGTTCACCACGTGGGCCAGCCCGCAGGCGAGCCCTATGCTCCCCCCCATGCAGATGCAGGTGTCGACGGTCTCGAGCGGGGGCTGGTAGGCTAGCGTGTAGCACCCTATGTCGCCGGGGTAGATGGGCTCCACCGCCTTGCCGTAGTCCTTGGCCACCCTCTGCGCGGCCACCTTAATTGCGTAGAACGAGGCCCTGTGCGGGCAGCCCGGGCACAGGATCGGAGGCCTGGGGGGAGGCACGGAGGCCAGTTCGCTGCTAGTTTTGTCGAGGGCGCCGAAGTCTACGGGCGGCTCGACCCCCGCGAGCTTGGCTATCGCAGTCACTGCGTGCCTCGTCGATAGCTCCCCAATGATAGGCACCAGGTCCTTCCCGTGCACCTTCACCTTAATCCCCTCCCTGCCAGCCACCGCCTCCACGTGGAGCTCTACGAAGGGCTCGAGCTCCTCTATGACTAGCACCTCGTCGACTGCGGAGATGAGCTCCTTGACCAGCCCCTCCGGTATGGGGTTGGTGGTGCCGACCTTGAGGAGGGACACCTTGTCCCTCAGGCCGAGCCACTCTAGGGCCTCGAGGGCGTAGGAGTACGAGAGCCCTGAGGCTATGACCCCCAGCTTAGACCCGTCTACTAGCTCCAGCCTATTGAATGGCCACCTATCTACGTCCCTCTTTATCTGATTGAAGCGCTGGATCATGAGGGGCCTATTCTTGCGGGCGGTGGCCGGGACGTAGGTCAGCCACGAGGGGTCCTTCTTGAAGACGCCCCTCCTGCGCTCCTTATTAAGCGGGCCCAGTACGACGTCGCCGCGGGCGTGGCCTATCCTAGTGACGGTCCTGAGCATGAAGGGGTGGCCGTACTTCTCGGAGAGGTCGAAGGCGGCTGCGGTCATGTCCTTGGCCTCCTGTATGTCGCTGGGCTCTAGGACGGGCACGTAGGCCTGCTTAGCGATCCACCTGTTGTCCTGCTCGTTCTGAGAGCTCCACGCCCACGGGTCGTCGGCGCTCACTACTAAGAAGCCCCCCTTGGCCCCTATGTAGCTGGCGGTGACGAAGGGGTCGTGAGCTACGTTGAGGCCCACGTGCTTCATTGAGCACATCGCCCTGAGGCCGCATATCGAGGCGGCCAGGGCCACCTCTAGGGCGACCTTCTCGTTAGTCGACCACTCGACGTATATCCCGGCCTCCTTGGCCACTGAGGACAGTGTCATCAGTATTTCACTGGCCGGGGTGCCTGGGTAGGAGGCGGCCACTTGCACACCAGCCTCGAGCGCCCCCCGCGCAATGGCCTCATTGCCGAGGAGGAACAGCCTCTCGCCGGGCGCGTCCTTTAGGATCTCGCTAACCACTCACTCCACCGTGAGCTGCTGAATTTTGTGAAAAATAAAAAGCTTTTTGTAAAAGTAAAGGCTCCCGAAGGGGCCTCTACTGCCCGGGCGGGCGATGGGGGGTGGAGGGCTACTGCAGGCCGAGCTCCTTCATCAACATTTCCTTTACTCTACGATGGATTATCTTCCCAGAGCCGGTCCTCGGTAGCTCCTCCGCCCTCTTAAAGAAGACCCTCTTAGGCTTCTTGTACCCCGCTATCTTGCCAGTGCACCAGTCGATAATTTCCTTCTCACTCAGCTCGACGCCCTCCCTCGGGACCACCACCGCCGTCACCGCCTCGCCCCACTTCTCGTCGGGTAGCCCCACGACGCAGACCTCGACCACGTGCGGGTGGCGGGCGATGACCTGCTCGACCTCAGAGGGGAAGACCTTCTCGCCGCCGGTGATTATCATGTTGTCCTTCCTGTCCACCAAGTATATGTACCCCTCCTCGTCCCTCATGGCCATGTCGCCAGCGCTGAAGTAGAGCTGGCCGTCGATGAGCCTGAACGACTTCCTAGTCTTCTCCGGGTCCTTGTAGTAGCCGTCGAACATCATCGGCCCCCTCGAGAACAGCTCCCCCACCCTGCCGGGCTCGGTGATTACGCTCCCGTCCTCGTCCACTAGCTTGATGTCGTAGGTCCCCAGAGTCTCCCTGCCTATCGACCCGACCTTCCTGAGCTGGTCCTCGTGCTTCAGTATGGTAACTATCCCAGCCTCGGTAGAGCCGTAGGCCTCTAGGAGCTTCACGTGGGGCATCCACTTCAGTATCTGCTCCTTAATGGGGCCCCTGACGGGGGCTGAGGAGGTCAGGAGGACTTGGAGGGAGCTCACGTCGTACTTCCTCTTTACCTCCTCCGGCAGGTCCAGGAGGAGCTTGTAGTGAGTGGGTATGAGGGAGATGAAGTTGATCTTCTCCCTGTCCACTATCTGGAGGAGCTCCTCTGGGTTGAAGCCCCTGTCGCGGCCTATGAACTGGGAGCCGCCTATGTAGAGCCACAGCAGGCCGTAGAAGGTGGAGTTCACGTGGAACCAGGGCATGATGGTCATGCCGTACATGTTCTCATTGAAGCCGTGCTCGATGGTGAAGATCATGTACACGGCGGCGTAGGAGCCGTGGCTCCTCACGCACCCCTTGGGCAGCCCGGTGGTCCCCGACGTGTAGACCTGGATCCAGGGGTCCTTGGGCTCCACCATGACCCTGGGCCTGTCGGCGGGGGCGCTGGCTATGAGCATTTCGTAGTCCACGTACCCCTCGGGGACGGGGCTGTCGGTCCTCCTGACGACTATGTAGCCGCCCTTAATGACGTCCTCAAACCTGTCCTTTGCCTTGTCGACGGTGGGGACGAACTCCTCCTCCACGATGACTACCTTGGAGTCGGCGTGGTTGACTATGTACTCAACTTCGCTAGGGACATAGCGCCAGCTTATCGGAGCCACCACGAGCCCCGCCTTAGCGGCGGCGCAGTAGATCTCGGCATACTCCTCGCAGTTTAACATCATGGGGGAGATGCGGTCCCCCTTCTTCAGCCCGAGCCTCAGGAGGGCGTTCGCCAGCCTGTTTACCCTCTCGTTAAACTCTCTATATGTAAAGGCCTTGCCCCTCCAGTCCTTAACCGCCAGCTTATTTGGGTACTTCTTGACGTTGACGTCCAGCTGCTCCCCCATGGTCAGCCATCCAGTGCCCCTCTCGTACCAGCCCGGCACGCGATCTGGTATCACTGCCTTCTCCGCCAAGCCACCACCTCCAATATCACGCGAGCGGTAACCGTTAAAAATGTAACGGCTAGGAAGTTTAGTTAATTGATTAAGGTCAGCGAAAAATAGTGAGGCAACATAAAATGATAAGGGTAGGCATATTAATGATTAAGTTGAGCGGGGGGCGATCGTTCTTCGGCCGCGCTACTATGGGCGGGCTGCCCTAAGTGCTCTCGAGGACTCCATGGCCTCCACGAAGGCCTCCATCCTGGACTTCACCTGGTCCTCGAGGAACAGCCTCCAGTCCGTGGCGTCCATGTCTAGCACTAGGCTCGGGATCCCGTGGCGCTCCTGGAGGAAGTTCTTAGCGTCGACGTTCCCTATGGACATGAACCTGCAGCCCCAGTTGGTGGGGAGGATGAAGCCGTCGAGCCTATACTCACGAACTAGCCTATCCAGCATCCTGAGCTTAAACTCGATGGTGGAGTTGGAGTAGATGGCGAGCTGCCTCCTAGCGAGGCTCTCCAGGGGCTTGGCTGGGTTTAGGCGCCCCGACCAAGTTAGTGTGGGGACCTCTATCGCCACGACCACGCCCAGCCTCTTTAAGTAGTCGTAGATGCCTAAGTTGAACCATGGGGGCAGGTTGTCCCAGCCCACGCGGTACCTCTCCTCGGGCACGACGCCGACGCCCTCCCTCACCTTCCTCTCTACCTCCTCCTTGAGCCTCGTGTAGAAGTCTAGGGCCACTGGGCTGCCCGGGCACGCTAGCACGAAGAAGACGGCGGACCAGGCGTCCTCGGCCCCCATGGGGCACGGCACTGCCCTACGCAGCTCCATGACGTCCATCCACAGGTCGTTCACCTTCACCGACGTCTCTAGCACCCTGTTGAGCTTCGACTTATCCAGCCTAGTGTCTAAGAGCTTCTCGAGGAAGTCCACTAGGCGGTCTACCTCAGCTAAGTAGAGCTCCACGTACTCCCTCTCCACGCCCTCTGGGTCCGCCCCGGAGACGTTGTACGGCACGTCTAAGTAGAAGTAGGGGACCTTGAGGAGCCTACTTAGCGCCTGGCTCCACTTCAAGTGGGTGTCGCAGGCTGTGGAGGACGCCAGGATCACGTCCGGCCTCGGCATCCCGCCCAGTGGAGCCTGGGGGTCGTCGAGACTGCCGAGGACGTCGCGCGCGTAGCTGCACAGGTCCTTGGAGAAGCCCCTGCCCTCAGCTACCTCGCAGTACTTCACCGACTGCCTCAGGGCGCCTAGGAGGCACGCGTACTGCTCCGGCCAGACGGGGTAGATGTCGAAGGCCTGGGCCACCTCTATGGGGAAGGTGGAGAAGGCCCAAGCGACGGGCCTCCCCTCCTCCTTAGCCCTCCTGGCGCCCTCGAAGTAGGGCCTGACGTAGTTCCTGAAGAAGCCCCTCGTGACCTCTAGGCCCCTCTCCCTCGCGTGGCTGGACACGCTACACTCCCCCCAGGGCCTCTACGAAGGCCTCCACCCTCGTCTTAAGCCTGGCCCACTCCACTTCAGCGGGGCTCCACTCTAAGGCTATGCACGGGACCCCCGCGGCCTTGAGCTCCTCAATGAGGTGCGGGGCCTCGAAGAGGTGCGTGTCGCAGAACTTCACGACCCACAGCACCACGCCGTGGACGTTGAAGTCCCTCACGGCCCCCATGATTGCCCTCAGCCTATCCTCGTAGTGCTCCACGAAGGGGCACGGGACCTTCTCTAAGTAGCGGGTGGCTATGGCCTCGTAGATGTCCCTCGCGGCGCCCACCAGCCTGTCGTAGTACCTAGACCCGGTGCAGGTGTCGTCAGCGACTACGCAAGCCCCCGCGCCCTCTATCATCCTCAGCAGCCTGGCCTCGTCATCTATGTAGCTACCGCTCACGAGGACCCTCGGCCTTCCCCTAAGCTCCCCCCGCTCGCGCGGAGGCTCGCTAAGTATGCCCTCAACTAGCTCAAGGGCCTCTCCCTTGGGCAACGACATCGACGCCGCCACGGCGTAGAAGCTCTCGACGCCGGTCAAGAGCGGCGGGTCCTGCTTCCTGAGCGCCTCCAGCCCCTTGAGCGCTAGGCGCAGCCTATCCATTAGCGACGCAGCGTCCGCCACCTTAGCGTCGTCTACGGCCGCGCCGTAGAGGGACTCGAGGAAGGACCTCAGCCTGCGCATTTCATGTACGAAGCGCCTCACAGAGGTCGCGCGCTTTGAGTGAGGCGTATTAAAGAGGAACAGCCTCCCGCCGACCCCCCTGAGCTTCCAAATGTCGTAGATCCTCCCCAAGTTGTCGCAGCTGTTGGAGAAGACCACTCCGTCTAGGTAGTCGTAGACCCCCTTGAGGGCGGCCTCTAGGCACGCCTTCATGGCCGGGCAGACGTTGGCCGGCAGGTAGGTGTCGGCCGCGGGCGTGCCGCCGAGCAGCGGGGTGACCCTCACGGGGGTCGCGCCAGCGGCTAGGATCAGCTCCTCAGGTACGTAGGTACACATAGACCCTACGAAGCGCCCTCCCCTAGCCCTCAGCCCCCTACACCTTTCGTGGCGCTTGGCGTAGGCCTCCTCAGCCAGCTTAATGTAAGTCAAGGAGGGCCCGACCTCGCGCTGCGCTACGGCTGCTAAGGTTAAAAAAGCCTTCGAGGGCTTGCGTTAGCGAGCTTGCGCTGGATCGCGACCCTCCTAGCGTGCGCCCTAGCCCTACTGGCCCTCACTACGCTCCTAGCGGACCGCGCCCAGGCTGGCGTCTTTAAGTACGCATACTCCCTGGACCGCGACGGTGGAGCGGAGGTAACGGTGACCTTCTCGTCTACGCAGCCGGGGGCCACCTGGCTCCTGGTGCCGAAGTGGCTCAACGAGTCTGACGTGACAGTCGAGGAGG
>JAWAOK010000040.1:0-10655 GCA_038894875.1 Candidatus Nezhaarchaeales archaeon | reverse complement strand
GACCTCCTCCTCCACCTTGACTGGGTGGATGGAGAAGTCCCTCCCCTTGAACACCCCCCTGTTCCACCTCCTCCTAGTTATCTCCAGGGCCTCGTCCCTAGATAGGTGGAAGACCCTCACCCTACGCTCCACTAGCTCCTCCAGCCTACGCCCCCCCCCCCCCTCCAGGACCCCCTCCTCCCTCAGCCTCCTGACCGCCCCCCTCACCCTCACGGCCGCCCCCCTCCCGTACACCACTAAGTCCACGTCGGAGAACTCGACCCTATGTACGTCAATTAGTATCGAGCCCGTGACCCCCAGGGCTGAGGTGGGGACCCCCGCCTCCCTAGATATCAGCCTCGCCAGCTCGGCGGCCAGCTCCTCCAGCTGGTCCTTTGGGGACTCGAGGACCTCCCTCAGCCTCTCCTCCGGCTTGAAGTGCCTCTTGACGTAGGCCAGCGGGACCGCCGACATCTTTATCCCAAGCTGCTCTATGAAGTGCACGTAGTGGGGGTAGCTACGCTCCAAGAACTCTATCGTGTTGAGGAGGGAGGGGACGTCGTAGTACGGCATCATCCTGCCGTACCTCTCCCCCCTCCCCCACGCCCCGCCGGGGCTGGGGGCGTACTTTAGGTAGGCTATCACCTTATCCTCTGGGTGTAGGTTCGAGACCACGGTGAACATCAGCCCCTCTACGGTCTCCACGTAGTCGCGGTCCCTGAAGCCCCTCAAGCTCCCACCGTGTCCAGCGCGCCCTGCGCAAAGCCGCCTTAAAAAGGCGCCCGCTAGTCGAGCGAGACGAGGTAGTCCCCCGGCCTCCCGCCGAGGAGGAGCCTGTAGTGCACCTCGCCCGACTTGTCCACGACCATCTCCAGCTTCCCCCTGGCGGCTATGAGGGAGCCCTCGCTCGCCTGGTCGCAGAACTGGCCCCTAAAGGAGACCACCTCGGCCACCTCCACCTCCTCCCCCCTCAGCACCCTGCCCTCCCTCACGCGGTACGTGCACGGGGTAAACATGGCCTCGCTCGCGTCCACCACCCTCGCGACCACCTCGGCACCCCCCAGGGACTTGTACCTTCGGTCCCCGTAGCGCTCCCCCACCTCACTCAGCTCCTTGACGAACCTCACGAAGAACTCCCTCCCCCTAAACCTCCCTTGGTACACCTTCCTACGCTCCTGCTCCACGTACTTCTCCAGGGGCGCCCCAGCCCCCCTGGCCGCGTGGAGCCTCACGGCGTCCTCTACGCTGAGCCCCTCCAGCCTCCCCCCCTCCCTCAGCCCCCTCAGCGCCTCGTGGACCCTCTCGCAGTTGCGCCTGCCGTAGACGACTAGGTCTATGTCTGAGGAGTCAGTGAAGAGGCCCACGAGTATCGACCCGGAGACCCCGATGCTCTCGAGCGGCACCCCCGCCTCTCGGCTGAGGAGCTCCGCGAAGTCCAGGGCGTCCCTCTCTATCGGCGTTAGCTCGTCGCGCGACGAGGCCATCTCCACTACGCGCCGCTTTGGGCTATACACCTTGGCGACGCTCTCGAGCGGCACCCCCTGGACCTCCTCGTCCAGGACCTCGTCAAAGAACACGTACTGAGGGTACCCCTCCCTCAGGACGCGGTACTGCTCTTCGAAGTCGTAGATCCTCGCGTACCTCCTCCCGCCCCTGGCCCTCCCCCCGCTCGGGGAGGGGAGGTACCTGAGGAAGGCCACTATGGCGTTCGGGGGGTGGACGTGGCCCTTGACGGTGAAGATGAGCCCCTCGACCGTCTCAACGTAGTAGCCCTCGATGGGCGCCTCGCGGATCGAGGCCCCCATCGCTACGGCCTCACCCCGCACAGTATCGCTACGAAGAGCGCCGCCGTCACTATGTCCGCCGTCGAGCCGGGGTTGTAGTCCTCCCCCCTCAGCCTCAGCTCCCTATCCATCTCCTCCAGCCGCCTTAGCCCCTGGCGGCTCAGCGCCCCTCCCAGCTCCAGGGCCTCCCTAGCCATCCTCATCACCTCCTCAGCCGCCCCCATGCCCGCCTCCACGGCCCTGTGAATGGGCTCCCCCGGCCTGGCCCTGGCCCCCACGCAGCGTGCGATGAAGGTGTCGGGGCGCGAGGCCAGGAGGCTCAAGTAGCTCTGCACTATCGCCAGCCTCAAGTCCCCCGCCCTCTCCAGGGCCTCCTGGAGGGCCGGCAGGGCCACGTTAAAGGTGGCCTCGAAGCCGTGGGACAGCTCGTAAGCCACGTCGTCCCACTTTGAAGCGACCTCCATCACCTTGAGCAGCGTCATCCCCCCCTCCCTAAGCTTGGCCTCAAAGCAGGGGTCCGCTACGTCAGGCGCCTCCCCCTCCACCGCCCCAAGCCCGGAGGGGCTGGCTATGGCCACGGCCTCGTACACCCTAACCGCGTCCTCCACGGTGGACGCCCCCATCACCTCCACGGCCCCGCGCCTCACCTCCTGGGGCCCTAGCCCCCTCCGGCTGGCGAAGGCGAGGCCCGCTCCAGCGGCTAGCGGGACCAGCAGGAGTATGGCGCCCAGGTGGGTGTTGCCCCCCCTCTGCCAGCTAGCCACGTCCACCACCGCCCTCTTCACGAGCCTCCCCACGCCCACCCCACTGGCCTCCAGCTGGCCGAGGCCCACTGAGGCCCCCATGACGGCGGCCTCCCTCAACGCCGGCCCCATGGCTATCGACCCAGCTATGAAGTGCTCAAAGCGCTTATGGGGGTAGTCCGAGAGCCTATGTACGTTCCCAGGCTTGGGGTAGGCCGAGACCTCTAGGGCCGCGGCGAGCTGGCCAGCCCTCATTACGTCGTCGGCGAAGAGCACCACTTCGTACTCAAACGTGGCTCAAAACCCCCGCCCGGCCTTAGACAGGCTCCACCTCCACACCTCCTCCACTACCCTACGGTAGTGGGTGTTCGGGGCCACTCGATTCACCAGCTCCCTATAGTGCCCTATTAGCCTAATTAACTCCCCCACATCCTCCCCGCGCCTAGCGCGGGCCTCTATCCTAGAGGCGTGGACCACAGCCTCTATGGCCGCGGGGAGGGCCCTGCAGTAGGCCCTCGCGGGCGCGAGGCTGGCCTCCACTAGCAGCGGCCTGCACTTAACGACCGCCCTCTCCTCCCCCTCGACGACCTCCTCGACCCTCGCCTCTACGAAGCCCCGGGCCCCCTTGAGCCTCGGGGGCCTAACGGTCCTCGAGGGCTCGAGCTCCACCTCTGCGCAGGGTATCTTCAGGGCCGCGTAGGCGAAGAGGGCCGGGTCGTCGGTTATGTTGAGGACCACCTCCCCAGTCGAGACTAAGTTCCAGTAGGTGCGGGTGCTCTTGAAGGGCCTCAGGGCCAAGCGCCCGCCCTCAAGCGTGGCGCCCATGGCTGACAGGTTGGCCCTGCCCTCGCCGTCAACCGTAGAGGCTATCACCTCAACTACGACCCCCTCGGAGAACCCGAGGTCGCTGAGGGAGGGGGACACCTTCACCTCACCTTATATACAGTGGCTGACAGCACTAGGGCGGTGTTAAAGCTGGCGCTGCCCGACACTCACCGGGCCAGGCCCGCGGTGTCCATCGCCCTCAGGAAGGTGGGGATCAAGGGGATAAAGATGCCCGTGAGCTTCATGAAGCTAGGCTCTAGGGACGTGCTGCTCGTCCCCTCCTTCGACGTGTACATAGACCTCCCCCCGCGGCGGAAGGGGATAGACGCCTCCAGGAGCTACGAGGCGGTCGCGGAGGTCTTTTCCACCTTAGTAAAGAGGGCCTGCAAGCTAGAGGACCTGTGCTCCCAGATCTCCTCGGACCTGCTCAAGCGCCACGAGTACGCCACCCGCGCCGAGGTGAGGGCGAGGGCGGAGGTGGTCGTCG
The DNA here is from genome assembly GCA_038894875.1 of Candidatus Nezhaarchaeales archaeon. Classification (GTDB taxonomy): domain Archaea; phylum Thermoproteota; class Methanomethylicia; order Nezhaarchaeales; family B40-G2; genus JAOAKM01. The sequence goes on along the minus strand of JAWAOK010000040.1, from coordinate 6,837 downwards.
AGCGCCGGACCCCGGTCACGGCAATGACTACCTTCGAGCCGTACAAGGTGTACGCCAGGGCCTCCTCTAGGCTCATCGGCGGCCTCATTGAGACTCAGAGGGCGGTCGGGGTCAAGGTAGTGGGAGTGACTGCCTGCCCCTGCGTGGCGGAGGGCGTGAGGGAGCTGTCCAAGGCCAAGCTCAGCGAGGCCCTGGCCAGCTGCGGCGCCGACCCTAGAATCCTGGACTCGCTCCCCATAGCTACTCACATGCAGCGCAGCGAGGGCACCCTACTGATGGACTCCCCGGAGGGCTGCGACGTGGACGTGCTAAAGCTCATAGACATAGTCGAGTCCTCAATGAGCTCCCCCACCTACGAGCTCCTCAAGCGCAAGGACGAGGTCGACATAGTCCTCAGGGCCGTGTGCAGCCCCAGGTTCGTCGAGGACTCCATTAGGCTGATGGCGAGGGGGGTCGTCGAGACCTTCAAGCACCTCCCCGACGACGTCAGGGTGTACTTAGCTCAGCGGAGCTGGGAGAGCATCCACAAGCACGACATGGTGGCCATAGTTAGGGCCACGCTCGGGGAGCTGAGACTCTCCCTGGCCAACGAGGACGGGCCTTGATTAAGGTCAGCTTAGAGGAGTGGATGCCGCTGTACTACGAGATAGCGCTGGAGCTGGGCCTGGACCCGGCCGAGGACCGCAGGGCCACGCTCCTCCTCAGCGCCCTCCTCCAGCCCAGGCCCTCGCCCGTGGACGCCCTCGAGCGGCTACTGGCTGGCCGTAGGGCGGCGGTCTTCGGGGCCGGCCCCTCGCTGGAGGAGGCCCTGGAGCGCCTAGACCTCAGGGCCCTCCGGGAGCGCTTCACCCTGCTGGCCGCCGACGGGGCCACCTCCGCCCTCGTAGAGCGGGGGGTGGACCCGCACATCATCTGCACCGACTTAGACGGGAGGGTGGAGGACCAGCTGGCCTCGAACGCGAGGGGGTCCGTGGCGGTCGTCCACGCCCACGGCGACAACGTCCCCGCCCTCGAGCGCTACGTCCCCTCCTTCGAGGGCCCCGTAGTGGGCTCCACTCAGGTCGAGCCCGCCCCTCGCGTCTACAACTTCGGGGGCTTCACGGACGGGGACAGGTGCGCGTTCCTAGCGCTCTGGGGAGGGGCGACCGAGGTCCTCCTCATAGGCATGGACCTGGGCCCCAGGGTCGGCAGGTACTCTAAGCCTTGGCTGAGCGGGGACGCTGAGGCCTGGGGGAGGAAGGCGGCTAAGAATAGGATAGCCAAGAGGCTCCTCGAGTGGCTGGCTAGGCGCAGTAGGCAGGCTAGGCTCTACGCGGTCGGGGCCTCAATAGATGGCTTCGCCCCCGTGAGCCCCCTCGAGCTCCCCTCCCTCATCTACGGCTTTTAGGGCCGCGGGCTAGGCCCACGCTGTGGAGGACCCGGCCAGGAGGTTCTTCCCGCCCGACTTAACTGACAGGGAGAGGGCCTGCTTCGAGGCCGGCATAGCCCTAGCCTCCACCTTCCACCAGCTCGTCGGGACCCCGGTCTCGAGGAGCCCGCGGGTGCTGAGGGCCATTGAGAGGGCCGCGGAGGCCTTCGCCTCCCTCCAGCCCTTCAGGGAGTGGGTGGAGGTGAGGGTGGACGCTAGGAGGGTCAGGAGGGGCCCCCCTCCCTACGGCTACTCCGCGCTCAGGGGCGACGAGCTTCGGGTCAGGGTCTCAATTAAGTACGGCGGCGCTAGGGTGGTCGCCTCCATGCGCCTCGTCCCCGAGCTAAAGTACCCGCTGATGTATATAGAGCGCGTGGAGGGCTAGCCTTGAGGATGATGTGGTGCATCACTGGAGCCGGCCACTTCCTAGAGGAGTCCTTCGACGCAGTGGAGGAGGTGAAGAGGCTCCTCTCAGCCAAGGTGACCACGGCCCTCACGAGGGCCGGGGAGGAGGTGGTGAGGCTCTACGGGCTCGAGGAGAGGCTGAGGGCGATCTCGCCCGGGGGGTACTACGAGGAGGTGCTAACTGAGCGGAGCGAGGGGGCTAGTGGATACAGGGTCGGCAGGCTCGCGAGGGGGCTCTACGACTTGCTCTTCGTCAGCCCCGCCTCAGCGAACACCGTGGCTAAGCTAGTGGCTGGCATAGCCGACACGCTAGCTACGAACGCCGTGGCTCAGGCGGTCAAGGGAGGGGTCAGGGTGTACGTAGTGCCTACGGATCAGGAGGAGGTCCTCGAGACCCCCTCCCCGACGTTCGTAGACAGAGAGGCTTGCAAGCCCTGCGCGCCGTGTATGGCCATGGAGGCCTGCCCCAGGGGGGCCGTGAAGTGGGTGGACGGCAGGGCCTGGATAGACCTGTCCCTGTGTCACGGATGCAGGAGCTGCGTGAGGGCCTGCCCCAGGGGGGCCGTGAAGGCTGGGGTCAAGCTTAGGGCGAGGGCCAGGAAGATAGACCTAGAGAACGTGGAGCGCCTCAAGTCCATGGAGGGCGTCTGCGTCCTGCGCCACCCCCGCCAGCTCTTGGAGCAGCTGCGCCCCTTGAGCGCCTCAAGTTGCGGCTGGGCTTACGGTGGGGGGCGCTGACGCCATCAGCAACGCAATGGGCTAGGGCTCCTCGATGAGCGGGGGGACGGCCGCTCTGAGCAGCACCCTCAGGCCCTCCACGTCCCCTCCCACTTCACTCAAGGCCTCCTCGGCCTCCGAAGCGAGCCCCCTAAGGACCCCGAGCGTATACCTAATCCCTCCGCCCGCCTCCACCAGCCTCACGACCTCCCTGAGCTCCCCCTCGCTCAGCTCCCGCTTGGACAGTATGGACCTCAGCCTCTCCGAGGACCTCCTGGACTTGAGCGCCCTTAAGACGGGCAGCGGTAGGCTCTCGTGGAGGACCCGGTTCCTCAGCTCCACCCTATACTCCAACGTGTCCTCCAGGTCGTCGCGTATGATGGCTATCATCCCCAGCCTCCTACCGAACCTCCCCAGCGCCTCGCGCTGGCGCGCGCTCCCCCCTCCCACGGCTGCCCCCAGCCTAGCGTAGGCCTCTACGTCAGCCGCCTTCCCCTCTACCAGCCTCAGGTATCGGGGGACGGCGACGTCCAAGCGCCCCACGAACTTGAGCTCCATGGCCTCAGCCTCCCCTAGCTCGAAGATTAGCCTAACCACCTCGCCCGCCGCCTCCCCCAGGCCCATCCTGTGGAGGGTCGAGGCCAGCGCCCACGATCCTCCCACGAGTAGCGCGTCCCCCAGGAGCATCGTCACCTCCGGCCCGAAGCGCCCCAGCAGGGTCCTCCTGCGCCTCGGCCCCCGGACGAGGGAGCGGTCTATTATGTCGTCGTGTAGGTCGAACCCCCCGCTCAAGAGGATCAGCGGGGCGGCCGCCTCCAGGGCCCTCTCCACGTCCCCCCCGACCGCCTTGCAGCTTAGGGCCACTATCGCCGGCCTAGCTAGGTCCCTCCACCCCGCCCTGAAGGCCTCCAGGGCCCTCCTGACGCTGGGGGCCCCCACGCCCCACCCCTCAACTATCTCCCACGCCCTGCTGAGCGCCCTGCCCCCCAGGTCCTCGACTATCCTCCAGGCCTCCTCCAGGACGCTGCGCCTAGCCGCCGCCCTCCCCAACTGGCCTCTTGAGCGTGAGCGACACCAGCGCCCCCAGTAGGGAGACGAGGAACGCGGTCAGGAAGGAGGCCTGGAAGCCTCCAGTGCTGACTATGAGGTAGCCCCCCGCGTAGGGCCCTATGGCCTGGCCTATGCCGAAGAAGAGCGTGACGAAGCCCGCGGCCGCCGCCCTCAGCTCCGGCCTGACGTAGTCCGCGGCCGCCACGACGGCCACCGTCGGGACGCTCCAGGCGGCTATTCCGAACAGGACAGCTGAGGCGTACAGCCCGTACGGAGGGAGGGCCAGGGCGAAGAGTATGTAGGAGATGGAGAGGACGACGTAGGCCAACGACATGCCGTACTTCCTGCCCAGCGCGTCGGACACCCAGCCCCACAGGACCCCGCTAATTATGCTGAGCACCCCGGAGACGAACCAGAGACCCCCCGCCTCGGCCGGGGTCCAGCCGAACGCGCTGCGCAGGTAGTGAGCAAAGAAGGTGACGTATATTATGTACGAGAAGCCGTACATGAAGTAGGCCAGGCCCACCATCCAGACCCTCCTCGACTTATAGACTAGCCCCCACGCCAGCCCGCTCGCGGCCGGGGCCCGGCTGGACCCTTGGCTCGAGCCTCCCCCCTCCCCCAGGGGCGCCAGCCCCAGGTCCTCCGGCCTATTCCTCAGTAGCGCCAGGTCTATGAGGAAGATGGCCAGCAGGGCGGAGCCCATGTAGAACCACGCGTACCTCCACCCCAGGTCCTGGTAGGCGGACAGCACGACGGGCACTAGCACCCCGGCCAGGGCGAAGCCGGCCCCTATCCCTGCCGAGACCAGCCCCGTCGCCCTCCCCCTCATCCTGAAGGCGAACCACACCGAAGGGAGGGCCATGGCCGGCAGGTAGGCCCCCCCGTTCCCCATGCCGGTCACGAACCTCCATAGGAGCACCTCTCCAAACCCCCTCGAGAGGCCAGTGAGTATCATGGCCACCCCCATGACTAGGGCGGATAGCGAGATCACCGCCCTCGACCCGTACCTGCTGGCCAGGGCCCCCCCTACCGTAGCCAGGGCCAGGTAGCCGATGAAGTTGAAGGTAGCTATGAGGCCCATCTGGGCCTCGTTGAGGCCCAGCTCGCGCATCATGTCGGTCAGCACGAGCGAGTAAGCGAACCTGCCGAACCCGTGGGCCCCGAGGACCGTCAAGAAGCCGAGGAGCGCTATCACCCAAGCGTAGTGGACCTTCAAAGTCCACTCACTCACATACGATAGGCACGTCGCTGCTTTAAGCCTTTCCCCCTGAAGTAGTAGAGGGTTGGCTGAAGTGGCCGGCGGGGATGGCTCGGCTTAAAGAAGAGCTAAATACGGCTCCTCCGAGCCCTCAGGGTGGTGGATGGCTTGGTCAGCTTCGGCATAGAGCTGGTCCCCGACAGGCCCCTGGAGAGGGTGGTGGAGCTAGCCGTGGCCGCTGAGTCCAAGGGCCTGGACTACGTGTGGATCACCGACCACTATAACAATAGGAACGTCTACGTGGCCCTGACCCTGGTGGCCTCGTCCACCAAGCGAGTCAAGATCGGCACGGGCGTGACTAACCCCTACCTCATCCACCCCGCCTGGACTGCCTCTGCGATAGCTACGCTAGATGAGATTAGCGGAGGGAGGGCGGTCCTGGGGATAGGGGCGGGCGACAGGGCCACGTTCGAGTCCCTGGGCGTTAAGTGGGAGAGGCCGCTGGCCTCCATTAGGGAGGCCGTGGAGGTGATGAGGAGGCTCCTGGCTGGGGAGTCCGTTAAGCTGGAGGGGGAGGTCTTCAAGGTGTCCAAGGCCAGGCTGAACTACAAGCCCTCCAGGGTCCCCCCAATATACATAGGGGCCCAGGGGCCGAAGATGCTCGAGCTGGCGGGGTCCATAGGGGACGGCGTCCTAGTCAATGCGAGCAACCCGAGGGACTTCCAGGAGGCAGTGAAGTTCATTAGGGCGGGGGCTGAGAAGGCCGGCAGGGACCTCTCTAAGGTAGACATAGTCGCCTACACTTGCTTCTCCGTAGGCGAGGACTCGGCCGAGGCCCGCGAGGCGGCCAAGCCCATAGTGGCCTTCATAGTCGCTGGCTCGCCCAGCCAAGTGCTAGCCAAGCACGGCATTAGCGAGGAGGCGGCGGGGAAGATCAGGGAGGCCATAGGGAGGGGCGACTTCAAGGGCGCCTTCAGGCTCGTGGACAGCTCCATGCTGGAGGCCTTCTCCATAGCTGGGACGGTCGAGGAGACCTCCTCTAAGGTAGAGGAGCTCTTGAAGGCCGGCGTCACCCAAGTGGTGATGGGCTCCCCGCTGGGGCCAAAGAAGAAGGAGGCCGTGGACCTAATGGCGAGGGTGGTGAGCAAGTTCAAGTAACCCATCCCCCCTTTTTCACTGGTGCGACTTCTTGAGGGGCAGCCTCCGGGCGGCGGCCTATGCTGCGATAGTCGTATTGCTAGTCGGCCTCCTCCTAGCCTCGCTAGCCTCAGACAGGCCCCTCCTGCCGCTGCGCGTGTACTACGTGCCCTCTAGGAGCATGGAGCCCACCCTCGCCGTGGGCGACTTAGTCATAGCCATCCCCGCCGACCCGAGCGAGGTGAAGTGCGGCCCCCAGGGCGACGTCATTATATATAGGAGGCCCGACGGGAGCAGGGTCATCCACAGGGCCGTGGCCTGCGTGGAGGTGGGCGGCAAGCTATACTTCTTAACGAAGGGAGACAACAACCCCTTCTACGACCAGAACCCCCTCGACCCCTCCACGTGGATCCCTGAGGACGCGGTCGTGGCCAAGATGGTGCTCCGCATCCCCCTCGTGGGCCTCGTCCCCATGTACCTAGAGCCCCTCAAGCCCCTCGTCCTCATCGCCGCTCTAGTCGCCCTCGCCTACGTCGTCTACTCCTCGCTCTCTCCATCGCGCGCTAGGCGCAGCTGACGGCCATCGAGCTAGAAACTTTTATTTTAAAGCCCCCTTAACCTATCGGAGGCCAGCTCACTTGCAGCGGAGGCCTCAGTACCGCATAGAGAACGTCGTCGCCTCCGTCACCCTCGACCAGACGCTCGACCTAAACGCTATAGCGAGCGCCGTGCCCACGGCTGAGTACAACCCAGAGCAGTTCCCAGGCCTAATATATAGGCTAGACAGGCCCAAGACCGCCACCCTGATCTTCAGCTCAGGTAAGATGGTCTGCACGGGCGCCAAGAGCGAGAAGGAGGTGCACAAGGCAGTCAGGAAGATAGTCCAGGAGCTGAAGTCGCGCAAGATAGTGATACTGAA
>JAWAOK010000039.1:0-10839 GCA_038894875.1 Candidatus Nezhaarchaeales archaeon | reverse complement strand
ACACCTGCCTGCGGCGCCTGGCCGCGTAGGGCCTGTAGGGGCTGTGGCACGAGCATCGGTACCTGCCGCCAACTACCTTCACTAAGTAGCTAGGGTACTCGTCCCCAAGCTCGCGCCTGCCCCTGACGATCCACGAGCCCGCGCCCACCCGCTCGACGTCGCGGAGCCTCTTGACGCACCTCGCGAGCCAAGACCTGGGCTTCTTAGCGAAGCGGGCCCTGAGCTTGGCTAGCGCTAGCTCCAGCTCCCTACCCCTCTGGCTCAGTGTCGTAGACCCCTCCCTCGCCAATCTCGAACCACGCCTCGGCCTCGGGGAGCCTGGGGGAGTCGACGACCCTGGCCAGCCTCTTGGCCCCCCTCCTCCTCCACAGCCACACCCTATGGGTGGTGCCGTGCCCCATCACGTTCCCACCGACGGCCCTCTCGCCCGGCTCCCTCGGGTCGGGGGAGGCCATCACTTGGTTAGTGACGGCTACCACTACGTCGTAGGCGACGGCTATCCTCAGGAGGTGGCCGAGGTAGCGGTTGAGCCTCTGCTGGCGCTCGGCTAAGCGGTCGCGGCCTGGGTACTCCCTCCTGAAGTGGGAGGTGAAGCTGTCTATGACGACGAGCCTCACCTCCCCGCTGCTCGCGAGGCGCTCGACGACGTCCAGCAGGGCCACTTGGTGGTCTGAGTTGACCGCGTAGGCGCTGTAGATGCCGTCGAGGGCCTCCTCCGGCCTCAGCCCGAATCGAGTGGCTATGGCGACTATCCTCTTTGGGGAGAAGCCCCTCTCAGTGTCTATGTAGAGGGCCCTCCCCCTCAGGCCGCCCCTGTCCTCCGGAAGCTGGACGGTCACGCACAGCTGGTGCATTAGCTGGGACTTGCCGCTGCCGTAGGCGCCCACGAACTCAGTCACTGCGCCGGGCTCCAGGCCCCCGTCGAGGATGGCGTCGAGGGCCGCGCAGCCAGTCGTCAACTTGCGCTGCTTGAGCAGCCTCTCGTAGTGCTCCCTCGCCCTCACTACCCCGATGCCGAGGGCCTTCTCGAGCTCCCGCCTGGCCGCCTCAGTTATCGCCATGGCCTGCGACTCCCCTATCTCCGCCACCGCAGCCAGCTCGGAGGCGCTCATGAGCGCCAGCTGCCTCGGGGAGGTTATCCCGGCCCTCTCCAGCTTCTTCAGGGTCTTCTCCCCGACGCCGGGGAGGTCCCTCAAGCTAAGCTCCACTGGGACGCGACCTCCGCGGGGCCATTGAGGCGGAGGGGGCGCCCGTTCGCACCCTAAGCACTGCCCCCAGCCCCCGCCTGCGACTCGTACTCCTCGAGGACCAGCCTCCCGAAGTCGGTCAGGGCCACTACCTTGGCGCCCCCCACGTCCCTCTGAGTTATGAGGCCCTGCCTGTACATCTTAATTAGGGCCCTCCTAGCCTCCTCCCTCGGGAGGGACATTAGCTCAAAGAGGGCCTTGAAGGAGGAGTAGGAGTCCCTCAAGTACGAGAGGACTTCGTAGACTTGCCTCCTGACCTCCTCGTTAGTGAAGAGCTCCTCTAAGGTAGTTAGCCTGCGCCTCCTAGAGGCCCTCAGCTTAATTGGGGGCGCGCCCAGCCTGGACTCGAGGGCCTTGTCTACGTCCTCGTCGCCCCAAGCGGACGCGGCCCAGCTGTAGTAGTCCAGCTTGACCTCTAGCCCGCCCACCTCTCCAGTGATGTGGGGCCAGTGGGGGCCGGCGCGTAGAGTCACGGTTAGGGCGGCCCCGGGCACGGGCCTAGGGCAGGCTAGGACCACGTAGAGCCCGGCGTCCACGAGCGGGGACACTAAGTCCTCGAAGCACCATGGCCACCTCCTACGCAGCTCGCTGGGCCACTCGACGGACACTACGCAGCCGCCCAGGCGCCCCCTACGGGCTGACACTACTAGCTTGGCCAGGAGGCAGGCCAGGTAGAAGCACCTCAGCTCCGCCGTAGGCAAGTAGCTGAGCTCGACCACCGCGAGCCTCGAGGGGTCGAGGAGGGCCTCCCTAGCGGAGGGGGAGGACGAGGCTGAGGCGAAGCCCAGCTGGAGCGAGGCCAGCGAGGCCCTGAGCTCCTCGATCGCCCTATGCATGGCTGAGGACGGGTCCAGCTGGGCCTCCAGCCCCCTGGCCACCTCGAGCACCGAGGGGCTCCCCCCCTCCTCCAGGGCCTGGCTGAGCGCAGACTCTAGCACGCACGCGTGGACGGTCGAGAGCCCGAAGCAGCTAGCGAAGGCCCTAGAGACTAAGGATATGTATGAGTGGGCCTCCTCGAGCCCCCACTCACTGAGCGGGGCGAAGGGGTTAAAGGAGGAGTCGAGGCCCACCCTATGTAGGTCGATGGGGACGTTGGAGAATAGCAAGGACCTAAGGCGCCTCCCAGTGTCCGCGGCCGCGAACTTGAGGCCCTCTCCATAGAGCTTGTACAGGACCGACGCGACTGCGGCGCCCCTCACCCAGCTGGGGCCTACGACCGCCAGGCACCTGAGCCTATCTAGGTCTACGTACAGCGGGGCCCAGCCCCCTCCCTCCCTCACCATGCCCAAGCGAACCGCCCCGCCTGCGCTATGTAGGGGCGCTAGGTCCAGGCGCTCAAGGAGGGGGGCCGTCACGGAGCGCTCACCTCAGCCGCTCACCCCCGCCAGCAGCATGCCGGCCTCCAGCAGCTCGTCCCCCCTGAGCACTACCACCTCCTCCGCCCCCTGGGGCTGGGAGAGCACGACGGCCCTCACCCCATCTAGGCACCGCTCGACGTCCTCCGCGACGTCCCTCACCTCGTCCTCCCCGACCTTCAGGCACCTCTTAGAGGACCTCACTGAGATGAGGGCGGCCGCGCCAATCCTCAGCCTCCCTCGCTCCGAGGGGCAGACTATGAGCGAGAGCACTAGCTGCCTCCTCATCCTCATGGCTGCGTTTACCAGCGGCCGGGCGTCTAGGGAGTGCGGCTCAGCCAGCTTGACGTAGAGGCACCCAGTCCCAGTCAACGTAAAGCCCCTCAGGGCCAGCAGGCAGGCTGGGTCGCCGTCGGGGATGAAGAGGTGGCAGTCCTTGATGCCCCCGACCCTCTTCAAGCGGCTGGCGTTGATCCTGGCCCTCAGTGGGGACCACCTGGGCCTCAGCCCAGCGACCCCCGCCGCCTGCTGGAGGCGCCTGCGCCTCAGCGACCTGATGAGGGCGAAGCCCAAGTAGGCTATTGGGACCACCACTAGCTGGGGCACTAGGAGTATGAGGAGGGCGGCGGCGAGCAGCATCAGCAGCTGCGAGGCCCAGCCCCTCTCCCTAACGACCCTGACCACCCGCCGCTCAGCCACGCTAGCTAGCGCAGTGGGCGGGGAGGTAAGCTTTGTCAAGGCGGGGGCCGGGAGGAGGCGCCCGCCGGAGGCCGGAGGCTTAAGCTTAATTTAGGCGGCCCAGCGCTAGGCCGAGGGAGGCGTGGCTGAGGCGAAGCAGAGGCTGGTGAGGCTGGCCCTGGGCTCGCTCAGCGACGAGACCAAGTTTAAGTTAGTCAAGTGCCTAGTCCACGAGGGCCCGGCGTCGGCTGGGGAGCTGGCCGCTAGGCTGGACAGGGCGAGGAGCACCATAGACGAGCACCTAGAGGAGCTGCTCGAGCTGGGCCTAGTGACTAGGAGGAGGGTGGATAGGAAGTACGTCTACGAGGGCACGGAGCTGGCGAGGGCGTGCCTGAAGATCCTGGAGGGCGAGGCGGTGGAGAGGGCGCTCGAGGGGCTGCCGGAGCGGGCCAGGGTGGAGGTCAGGGTGGAGGCCTACCGCAGGGGCCTCCTAAAGCTCCTCTCGAGCCCAGCCCTGGTATCGTTTATCTCCATACTAGCGGCCCTCCTCCTCAAGCCGCTCGCCCCGTGGCTAGACCCCAGGGGGGTTATGGCGGCGGTGGGGCTGTGCTACGGGGTGGCTGAGGCCAGGGGGGCAGTTAGGGTGGGGAGGAGGGGGGTGGCGGGGGCCTGCGTAGCCGCGGCGCTAGTGACGGCGGCTGCGGCCAGCGCGACGGTGGCTGGCCACAGCGTAGTGGAGGCGTTCCTAGTGGGCTTCCTCCTCTACCTGTCGTGGTACGCGCTGTGCGCCTTCATTCCCTTCGAGGCCGTGAGGCTGCTGTGGAGGCGGTAGCGTGGAGCTGCCGGGGCCCCTCATAAGGGCCAGGTTCTTGAGGAGGGAGGGGAGGTTCAAGGGGTACGTCGAGGTCGGCGGGGAGGTCGCGAGCGTCCACATACACGACCCCGGGAGGCTGGCGGAGCTCCTCAAGCCGGGGGCGGTGGCCTGGGTCAGGCCGCACAGCAAAGAGGGGCTGAGGACGAGGTTCTACCTGACGCTGGTGGAGCAGGGAGGGTGCAGGGTGCTAGTGGACTCCTCCCTGCACTCGAAGATAGTTGAGGAGGGGCTGAGGCTCGGCAGGGTGGCTGAGCTCGAGGGCTATCGAGTGGTGAGGAGGGAGGGCGCGTTCAGAGGGGGGAGGGTCGACTTCGTAGTCCAGGGGCCGGGGGGCGAGCGGGGGCTGCTGGAGGTGAAGGGCTGTACCTTAGTGAGGGGCGGCACGGCGCTATTCCCCGACGCCCCCACGGCCAGGGGGCTGCGCCACTTGAGGGCCCTCGCTGAGGCCGCGGGGGAGGGGCTGGAGGCCTACGTGCTCTTCCTAGTGCCCCACTGTAGGGCGGTGGAGTTCAGGCCAAACTTCGAGGCGGACCCGAGGTTCTCGCGGGCGCTGGCCGAGGCCGTGGAGCGGGGGGTGGTGGCGATGGCGTACAAGGCGGAGGTGCGCGAGGGCTCAGTGGAGCTGGCCAGGCCCCTACCGGTTAGGCTGGGGCCCTGAGGCCTCGAGCGGGCTAGAGGCTAATTAGGGGCTGGCCCGGGGGCCTGACCCAGACGCCGGGCTCCCCAACTACCTCGCCCACCCTCCACGCCTCGAAGCCCTCGGCCTCGTATATGCATATCACGTCGTCCACCGCCTCTGGGGGGACCACTACGCAGAGGCCCACGCCCATGTTGAAGGTCCTGTACATCTCCCTCCAAGAGACCCCGCCCAGCCTCTGTATGGCCTTGAAGACCCCCGGGGGCTCGGGGAGCTGGTCTAGCTTGAAGCCCACTGGGGAGTAGCTCTCGAAGCGCCTCAGCTTAGTGAAGGCGCCGCCGGTGATGTGGGCCACGGCGTGGACCTCCACGGACCTGAGGGCCCTCAGCGTGGGCTTTACGTAGATGTAGGTGGGCTTGAGGAGCTCCTCCCCTATGGAGGCCTCTAGCTCGGGCAGCGCGTCGTGCACCCCCCTCCCCTCGCTCAGCAGGACCTTCCTAGCTAGCGTGAGGCCGTTGCTGTGGATGCCGCTGCTAGAGACCCCCACCACCACGTCGCCGGGCCTCAGCCGCTCCCCGCTAACCAGCCTCTCCACCTCCACTACCCCTACGCTCAGGGCGGCTAGGTCGAAGCCCTTGCCGGGGACCGCCCCCTTCACCACGTCAGGCATGACGGCGGTCTCCCCTCCGACCACCGCCACCTCCGCCGCCTCCGCCCCCCTAGCCAGGCCCTCCATGATCTCAGATATCATCTCCTCGTCCGGCCTCTCCACGACTAGGTAGTCCACTAGGGCTATGGGCTCGGCCCCGATGCAGACCAAGTCGTTAACGTTCATGGCCACGCAGTCGATGCCAATGGTGTCGAACTTATCCATGAGCTGGGCCACGAGGACCTTGGTCCCCACTCCGTCGGCATGCATGGCCAGCGCCCTGCCCCCGCCTATGTCCACTAGGCCGGCGTAGTGGCCTATCTTAGACAGCACCCCTCCCAGCGCCCCGGGCCTGAAGCGGTGGGTCCTAGCCAGCACCTCAGCTATGCTACCGTGCACCCTCCTCACCTTCTCTATGTCGACCCCGCTCCTGGCGTACGTCCAGCCCTCCTCAGCCACTCAGACCTCCTCGAAGCCCCTCCTCCTGCGGTAGCTTAATAGCGCATCAGCTACCTTAGGGTCCTTCAGGGCCAGGATCTCAGCCGCGAGCAGGGCGGCGTTCTCAGCGTTGTCTATCCCGACGCAGGCGACAGGGACCCCCCTCGGCATTTGGACGATGGATAGGAGGGCGTCGAGCCCGCCCAGCTTGGCGGCCACCGGCACGCCTATCACTGGCTTCAGGGTCCTAGAGGCGATGAAGCCGGGGAGGTGCGCCGAGAGGCCGGCTATGGCTATGAACACGTCGGCCCCGCAGCTCTTGACGTACTCCTCTAGCCTCCTCGGGGACCTGTGCGCCGACAGCACCTGGACCTCGTAGCTCAGCCCCAGCTCCTCAAGGACCCTAGCGGCCAGCTCAGCGACCGGCCTGTCCGACTCGCTGCCCATTATTATGGAGACCTTCGGCATGGCGCTCAGTACTGGATGCCCTCCTCTATAGTGTGCGCCGCCCTCATCGCCTTAGCCCTGGCCTCTGCAATGGAGGGGGCCGTGGCTAGGACCAGCCCCATCCTCCTCTCCACGTACGTGACCGGCTTCCCAAAGAGCCTCAGGTGGACCCCGGGCTCGGAGAGGGCCCTCCAGACCCCGGAGTAGCGGGGGGCCCAGGCGCCGTCTCGGTGGGCCAGGATCACGTGGGCGGCCCCCACTGACCTAAGCTTAATCTCAGGTATTGGGAGGCCGAGCACGGCCCTGGCGTGGAGGGCCATCTCGGAGAGCTCCTGGGTGACCATGGTAACCATCCCCGTGTCGTGGGGCCTGGGGGAGACCTCGTTAAAGAAGACCTCCGGCCCCTCCCCCTCGCCCCCCAGCTTGACGAAGAGCTCGCAGCCGAAGAGGCCCAGCCCCCCTCCCTCAATTAGCTTCGACACCACCCTGCCGGCCGCGTCGTATATCTTAGCCTCGAGCTCCTCGGCCAGCTCCCTAGGGACCCTCCTGCCGTTCCACGGGGAGGACCAGAGGAGCGGGGCCTTGGGCGGGTCCTCCTCTAAGTGCCTGGGGCTGCCGAAGCCCTCGAAGGGCGACTTAGACTCCTCCCCCTCCACGTCTATGAACGGCTGCCAGCTGACGTGGAAGTGGCTCCCGGACCTCACGTGCCCCACCGGCTTGGGGAAGCTCACCTTGACCCTCCCGTCCTCCCCCAAGTGGGCCACCGCCAGCTCGGTGACCTCCATGTCGAACTTCACTAAGCTCTCCACTATCATCACCCCTCCCCTACCCCTGGCCTTCGTCTGAGCCTCCCAGTAGGCCCTCTCGACGTCCTTGGGCCCAAAGACGACGCTGGAGCCCAGGCCCCCCGAGCTCATCTGCGCCTTGACTACGCAGGGGTAGCCGACCTTCTCGCAGGCCTCCCTGAGCTCCTCCACGTTGCTCGCGAACTCGTACCTGGACGTGGGGACCCCGGCCTCCTCAGCGGCCAGCCTCCTCAGCAGCACCCTGTCCATGGTTATCTTCACCGCCCTCGCGTTGGGGACTACGAAGAAGCCCTCCTCCTCCAGCTCCAGCAGGGCGTCGGTGTTGATGGCCTCGATCTCTGGGACTATGACGTCCGGCCTCTCCCTCCTGACTACGGCCTTGAGCGCCCCGCCGTCGAGCATGTTTATCACGTAGCTCCTATGGGCCACCTGCATCGCTGGGGCGTGCTGGTACCTATCGACGGCCACGACCTCGACCCCCATCCTGGAGGCCTCTATGGCCACCTCCTTCCCCAGCTCCCCAGAGCCCAGCAGCATCAGCTTGACGGAGCCCTCAAAGAGGGGGGTCCCCACCACGTCGCGAGGCCGGAGCCTCAAGGCCACCGGCACAGCGACCCCCAAGTCTTAAAAGCTTAACGAGGCGCCCTAGAACTCCGTCTCCACCTTGCCCCTCCCCGGTATCCAGTCTATGGCCCTCCCTATCAGCCCCTTGGAGGCCCTGTACTTGTATATCTCCCTGACCAGCTCCGCCTGCTCCACCCTGCGCCTCAGCAGCGTGGGGCTGCCTATGTCGCTCCTGTGGAATAGGCCCCAGCCGTCGAGGAGCTTGACGTAGGGCACGCACCCCTCCGCCAGCTCGCTGGCCTTGGGTATGTCCTCCGCCATGGCCACTATCTCCGCCACCCTAGACCCGCCGGTCAGCATTACCCCGCCGTCAGTCAGGTCGACTGAGCCGTAGTAGACCAGGCAGCCCCTCTTGGCTATGGCCTCCTCGTCGATGTAGACCGGGTGCCCCTTGGCCAAGTCCCGGTGGTCCGGGTAGCCCCTGGGGGCCACGGCCTTGACCACGGTCGCCACCCCCTCGAACTCCAGGTCCACCTTATGTAGGGACTCGCTGACGATGGCCTCGGCCACCTCGAGCAGGTCGGTCTTAAGTATTGGGAGCACGTTGCACGCCTCCGGGTCCCCCAGCCTACTGTAGAACTCTATTATGGTGGGGCCCCAGAGGGGGGTCAGCATCATCTGGCCCGAGATTATCCCCTTGTACCTAACCCCAGTCTCCCTCCAGAGGGCGTCCACCACGCTCTTAACTATCTCCACTGAGCGCTCGAACTCCTCCATAGTTATGAAGGGGAGGGTCATGCCCGGCCCCGCTATCGACCCCATCCCTCCAGTCTCCGGGCCTATGTCCATCTCGAAGGCGTTCTTGTTGTCCTGGACCAGGGGGAGGGGCTTCACTGTCCTCCCGTCGGTGAAGGTCTGGAGCGTGTACTCCGGCCCCTCGACCCTCTCCTCAATCAGTATCCTGTCCTCTATGT
This sequence comes from Candidatus Nezhaarchaeales archaeon, assembly GCA_038894875.1. GTDB lineage: Archaea > Thermoproteota > Methanomethylicia > Nezhaarchaeales > B40-G2 > JAOAKM01. The sequence continues at coordinate 2,170 of JAWAOK010000039.1, read as the reverse complement.
CGGTGTACTCGGCCATGTGCTTGTCGTGGATGACCTTAGCGTGCTTCGACTTGACCTCCTGCTTCTCCTTGCTCAAGTAGGCCTGGAGGTCGGCTATCACCTTGACCCCCTTGCCCCCCGCCTGCCTCGCCGGCTTCAGCGCGATGCTCTCGGCGTAGGCGGAGATGTAGGCCACTGCGTCCTCGACGCTCTTGAAGGCCTTGAACCTCAGCCTACCGGGGATGCCGTACTTCCACATCAGCCTCCTCATGAACGCCTTGGACATCTCTATCTCCGCCGCCGCCCTGAGGGCCCCCACGACGGGGAAGCCGGCCTCGACGAGGGCGTCCGCGACCCCCCTAAAGAGGGGCTCCTCGGGCCCCACGAAGACTAGGTCCACGGAGAACTTAGAGGCCGCCTCGAGGACCGCCCTCGGGTCCGTGAAGGGGGCCCTGTAGACGGAGCCGCGGGTCCGCTCGCATATCCTAGCTATGCCAGGGTTCACGTTCTTCATGACTGCGTATATCCGCGGCTCCCTCCCACTCCTAGCCAGGGCGTCCGCTATCGCGTGCTCCCTAGAGGCCTCGCCGACTAGGAGGACCTTGGGCAACGCTACCCGACCCTCTCCCTCAGCCCCACCTCCTCAGTTGGGTAGGAGCCGGTGAAGCAGCCTAGGCAGAGCCTGCCCTCGCCTATAGACTCCACCAGCCCGCTGAGCGAGAGCCAGTGGAAGCTGTCGGCGCCCACGACCGCCGCCACCTCCTCGTCACTCAGGTGGGCCGCTATTAGCTCGTCCCTCGGGGGGACCTCGACGCCGAAGGGGCACTGGGCGATGAGGCGCGGGCTGCCTATCCTCACGTGGACCTCCTTGACCCCCAGCCTATTCCTCATTAAGAGGACCGTGTTCTTAGTGGTGTTCCCCCTGACGACGCTGTCGTCTATTAGGACCACCCTCCTCCCCCTGACCGCAGACCTTATCGGGTTTAGCTTGAGCTGGACGCCCACGAGCCTCTCGAACTGAGTCGGCTTAATGGCGCTCCTGACGTGGGGGCCGGTCCTCACGAAGCCCATGGCTATGGGGATCTTGGTGGCGTTGGAGTAGGCCATGGCGAACGGTATGGCGGTCTCGGGCACCCCTATGACTACGTCCGCGTCCACCGGGTGCTCCTTAGCCAGCGCCTCCCCTATCCTCACCCTGACTTCGTAGATGCTGCGCTCGTTAACTATCGAGTCCGGCCTAGCGAAGTACACGTACTCAAAGGCGCAGAACCTAGGCCTGGGCTTGAAGAGCCTGCGCCTCTCGATGCTGTAGGGGGTGAAGACGTAGGCCTCGCCGGGCTCGACGTCGGCCTTGAACTCAGCGCCCACGACGTCCATGGCCGCGGACTCAGAGGCCACGATGCCGTAGTCGAAGCCGAAGCTCCCTATGGCCAGGGGCTTTAGGCCGGAGGGGTCGCGGGCCGCTATCATCTCCCCCCTCTCCGTCAGGGCCACGAAGCTGTAGGGGCCCAGGGCCCTCTCCATGGCCTCCGCGGCTGCCTCCATGGGGTCTAGCTTGGAGAGCAGCCGGGAGAGCAGGTGGGCTAGGGCCTCCGCCTCGCTAGCGTTGGGGAGGCCGAGCTCCTTGGCTATCTCGCGGGCGTTCAGGACCGAGCCGTTTAGGCAGAGGCTCAGCTTGACCGGGCCGTTGGCGAAGGCCGGCTGGGCGCCGCCCTCGCTCAGGGGCCTGGGGGACGTGCAGCCCACCCCAGCCCAGCCGGGCAGGCTGGCTAGGGTGTCCTCGCTAAACGCCCTATCCACCGTGCCCGGCGCCACGTAGGAGTGGAGCCTCGCCCCGTCGAACGTCGCCATCCCGCAGGCCTCCTGACCCCTGTGCTGGAGGGCCATGAGGGCGTAGTAGACGAAGCGCGCCATCCTCCAGAGCTCGTCGAAGGCGTATATGCCTACTACACCAGTCAAGGGCCTGCCGTTTCTCAGTGGATGGCTGTTCATAAGCTTTCATGGCTTCTCGCATTTAACCCACTTCTCAACGGCCCCCCTCCCCCTGCCCCGCCTACGGGAGCGCGTCTCCGGCCGTCGCCAGCGGTCCACCCCGCTCCCTGCGGCGAAGCGGAGTGCACGCCCCGTGCACGCCCCGGGCGCGGGAGCGAGCTTAGGGACGACGGTAAGGCGCTCTACCGCACCATTTGCA
>JAWAOK010000038.1:0-11173 GCA_038894875.1 Candidatus Nezhaarchaeales archaeon | reverse complement strand
GGTCCTGCTCTTTGACCTCCAAATATATCGCCTCTGGGATGTCCGCGCCGTATGGTCTAGCCTCAAACCCATAATTCTCAAACCAAATAATTAAATCCTCAGGTTGGGCCAATAGGGTGTTTACCCTCAAGAAATATCTTAAAGGAGGGCTTCTTAGTGCCATAAGCAGCTGAGTGGCCTCACGTAGTCCTAAAAAGGCAGAAAAGTAGCCCAACGCCTCATTAGATTCCTCTGATCCTCGCTCTAACTTCAAAGAGTCCTTTAAGCCTTTCATAGAAACCGATCCTCTTATCACCAAACCTAATAAATGCAGCCTTACGAGGGGACCTATACACCTTAATCCAGTCACCTTCTTTAAGGTTGCCCACAAGATCGCCGTCGACTACGACGACCCCACCGGGCCTTCCTACCTTGATTTCAATAACAACCTCAGCCGGAACCACGAGAGGTCTACAACTCAAACTCAAAGGATTAAGCGGCACTAAGAGCATAGCTTCAATAGCAGGATTTATCACAGGTCCATGGGCCGATAGCGCGTATCCAGTCGAGCCAATGGGTGTGGCTACAATAATTCCGTCAGCCAGCCCGCTGTATACTTCGACCCCCTCTACTAATGTCCTAAGTTCCACTACCTTGGCTGGCTGACTGCCCACTACCACTACTTCATTGACGGCATCCGCTTCGATGCCATCTTTCACTTTTGCCGTGAGCTTCATCACCTCCTCGACAGAGAATTTAGACTCTATAAGGCGTTCAATAGCTTCATCAAGGTCCTTTGGCTCTATTTCACCTAAAAAGCAAATTTTTCCGAACTTAACCCCCAAAATGGGAACCGGCTTCTTGAGCCTCCTGATTAACCTTAAGATAGTACCATCGCCGCCGATGGCGAGAATCGCGTTAACATCAGTATTCTCAATAGCCACGCCCTCTAAGCCTAATTCAATCGCTGTATTGCGTTCAATTACGTATTGAATTCCTCGTCTACTCAATAGTCTGATCGCTTGTTTAACTATTTCAAGAGCCTCCTTCGAATCAGTCCTTGACATTAAGCCCAGCTTCAAAGTCATCGCTACCAATATAAGCAGTCTCAAATACTTAAGTTACCTACAACCAATTTCACAACTACTTACCGTCACTTAATCCTAACGAGCCTACGGTGTCCAAGCACCTCCCATACTTCAACTTCGATGCCTGCGGAAAGTTTGTCAACAATGGACGGTTCTACATTATCCTTCGGAACTTCGTAGACTTCGTAACTAGATAAATCCATCAACTGAATAGAATTAGGCATTACAGCGATAACTTGCGCTGATTTCTTTTCTATTACTGGCTGCTCTACCTTTTGATCTGCTGGTACAACAATACTACGTTTCACGCCGTCAAAGAGTCCTATCGCAGTTATCCTAACTTTAGCTGAGCCATGCTTCCCTGGCTTAGACTTATCCATTTCGACAACTCTACATGGAACATCGTCGATCACTACATATGACCCAACTTTTAATGATCCTGCATCAACTGGCTTCTTAGACAAGCCGAGCGCCTCAGTTGCTCTTTAATTGAGCGCCCTTAAACTTTCCCTCTCATTTTAATAAGTAAATAATTAGCTAAACCTTCAAGTGCCTTTCTTCTATGTGATATCTCATTCTTTGCGTCACCTAACTCCCCATAAGTATGTCCATTTGCATTCTTAGGGATAAATATCGGGTCAAAGCCCCAGCCCCCTCCACGCTCTTCGGTTGCCAACTCTCCTTCAACAACTCCAGTAAATATTAACAGCTCGCTAGGGCTCAGGCAGAGGGCAATGGCCGATTTAAATATAGCTTTCCTATTTTTAACTCCTTCCATTAACTTCAATATTCCTCGACAACCAATTGTCTTGTACACATATGATGAATACGGTCCGGGGAAGCCATTGAGGGACTCTATAAATAAGCCTGAGTCCTCAACGAATACCGGTGTCCTAAGCCTGGAGTAGGCCTCTCTAACCCTCTCAGCAGCTATCTCCTCAATATTGTCCAACTGCCTCTCGGCAACCTCAATATTGACTCCTGCAACCTCTATGAATGGAGCTAAGCGCCTCAATATTCTTTGAACCTCCTCAAGTTTATTTGCATTACTGGTTACGAAGACCAGCCTCAATTACGGTTCGGCACAAATTTTATCTCTGCGCTTTAAGCCCTTTTCGCGTAGGGCGAAGTTGAAAAAGGGTAAACGGAAGGGGAAGTCGCATTCCACGAGACCAGTAGTCAGCGAGGCACTAAGCATTTGCAACCTGGCTGAGGGGCAAGTGGAGGATCTCATCGTCGAGCTAGCCAAGAAAGGGTATGGCCCTTCAATGATAGGAATGATACTGAGAGATCAATATGGCGTCCCTCTAACGAAGTTAGTGATAGATAAAAAGGTTACTCAGGTGTTGAAGGAGAGGGGGCTTGCGCCGAGCATCCCGGAGGACTTAGCCAACTTATTGAAAAGAGCAGCGCGCGTTAGGAGGCATTTAGAGGAACATCCTAAAGACAAATTTTCAAAGAGGGGATTGCAATTAATAGAGTCTAAAATACATAGATTGGTAAAGTATTACAAGCGTGAAGGCATACTCCCTTCCGATTTTGAGTATAGGCCTGAAAAAGCCTCCATCATTGCTTAGTTTCCAATGACGTCGCCCCCTCGTCAACTTAAGGAGAGAATTGACGAGGCCCTGGCGCTGATTGAAAAATGGAGCGGAGCGGACAGGAAAGTAATGGTACTAGCTAAACGAAGCGCCGATGGTGCATGTTCAGCGGGAATCATGGCTAAGTTACTTATGTATTATCGCTGTCCCTTTGAAGCCAAAGTCGTGGGCTTAGAGGAACTTACAGGTTTCTTGAAAAGAAGGCCTACAGTTATTTTAGACTTCCCCCTACCTTCAGGCACCAAAGTGGAAGGGGACTGGATTTGCGTTAGTCACTTACCCCCATTTAAGGACGAAAGTGATGTAATCTCGATTCACCCAGAACTCGCAGGTCTAAATGGGCTTAGCGAGGCCTGTACATCAAGTTTACTTTACCTCCTAGCCTACGAAGCAGGAGTGACCGAGGACGAAGGTAGTGTTATGTTATTATGCGCCGGTGTCCAGGGAGACGAGCAAGTAGGGTCGCCTCCGAGTCCGCTTAAGGGTATTAACGATATGCTTATTTCACCATTGATAGAAAGAGGCCTAGTTAAGATAAGCAGGTCTCTGAGCCTATTCTCAAGCAAGGCTCCTCTACGTTCAGTAATAGCAGTAAACCTGGACCCCCCTCTTAAGAGGGTATTAGGAAGTGAAGACGACGTCAAGAAGGTGTTGAGGAGGGCAGGGCTTGTCGATCTAGCCGATAAGCCTCTCTCAACGTTAAGTGAGGAATTTAGGAGCAGGCTAATTCAATGCTTACTAATGGAGGCCCTCACTTCAGGGCTTGGGGCCGCAGAGGCCGAGAGGCTCGTAAGAGCATCACTTAAAGTGAGGATAGAGGAGGCCATGGAGGATGTGGCTGAGGCCTCACGCACTGTTGATGTTTGTGCCAAGTTAGGACGATTAGCGCTCTCCATTCAATCGTTTCTAAGAGGAAGGCCCTCACTCTTTGACCAGGAGAGGCTGGAGATCTCGCTTTCATACATGACTCGCTTAGCCCGAAGAGTAAGGGATTTAATCACGCAGTTAGAAGCTCAGCCCACCACGTGCCTATTTGAGCTCGAGCCTGAGTTTAGGGGTTTTACACTTGATGTTGCGCGGTGCATGGCTGTTCTCCATCCGTTAGTAAGGGTTTGCATCTACAGTCGCGTCAACAATTTTTTAAAGATCTCGATTGCCTGGAGGGAGGCAATTGAAGAGGACGTCTTAAATAGGCTGACATCAATAGCCGAGGAACATAAAGGCCTGTTTGAAATCGGCCCTAAGTGGATTGATATAGCAATGCCGGTTGAAACATTGGAGCAAATTAAGGCTACATTGGTGCGCTAAAATTGCGTCTAAATATTGAAGTCAAAATAACGTTGCGCTCAGCCGATTTAGCACTCTCGGCTGCGAGGGCTCTCGAAGTTGATAATCGCCAATCCCCTAAGGACGTTGTAGTTACCTGTAGGGCGAAGGGTGATGAGTTAGTGATAAACGTTGTTTGCGAAAAGCCACTAAGGGCCCTGTCAACAATAGAAGATGTATTCATTTGTCTCGTGCCGCTCATGAAGCTCGAGAACATGCTTGAGATAAAAGAAGGCTGAAAGGTGGGAAAGGTTTTAGCTTAAGCCCGGTAAAGGGCTTAATTGGCTTGAGGTTTAGACTTAAGGGCTGGCTAGAATTTAGCTCTTCAGTTGAGAACTACATAGGAGACCTAGCTCTGATAATTGAGGAAATAAATGCAAGCTTGTTGACCAAGGGCGCAGCGGACCTCAAAGAGGCAGCTAAGGTATCTTCGTGGACGGTAAAGGATGATAAGCTATTCCTGGAAATCGTGAGCGGTAGAGGTGTGAGAGCCCATGATGGCTTACTAAGGATCCGCAAGCACCTCGCTCAGGTTATGGGCCTTAAGTTCAGGATCGGCCTTAGGAAGGTGTATGTCGAGGTGCTTGAAGCAGAGGTGCCTAGCCCGGCCTTTGGCCTTGAAGAAGTAAAGCAAAAGCTGAAAGGAATAGCTGATGTAATAAAGGTAGATGATGGGCTAGTTGTTATGTTTAGAAATTTAAGCGAAGAAGATCTCGAAGACCGAGTTGTCGATCGGGCACTGCGAGGGATAATGAGGGCAGAGAAAGTCGAAGAGGGCGCTAAACTTGTTCCATACGGTTTCGTGCTTCGCCGCTCGGCTGAGAAGCCAATAATTTTCACGGGTGAGGTAGCGCAAGAGGCAGAAAGGCTTGGCTGGATTAAGAGGTTCCCTGCGCGTGGACAATGGATTTTCACCGCCCCCATGACCTCTTTAATATCAGCAATAAGAGGCGTCATAATAGATTACATTTGCAAGCCGCTTGGCTTTCAGGAGTGGGTTTTCCCACGCCTCATCCCCTTTGAAGTACTAAAGAAACTGGCCACGTATGTTGAACACTTGCCTGAGGGCATGTTTTATGTTTGCGCCCCTCCAAGAGATCCCAAGGTCTTCGAGGAGTTTAAGCGAGAATTTGCACTACGCCGTAAGATTAGGGCGGACTTATTGAAAGAGATTTTAGAGCAGCCCTCATATGTCTTAGACGCGATTCAATGCGCCCCCTTTTATCAATTTTTTAGCGGAGAAATGGTGAGGGCTGAGGACCTTCCTGTGAAGGTCTACGATTATGCAGGCGGCTGGACGTGGAGGAACGAAGGTGGTGGAGTTGAGGGGCTTGCTAGAACTAACGAGTTCCTTAGGCTTGAGATGGTATATTTGGGGACGCCAGAACAAGTAGTGGAGCTCAGAGATAAGATAGTTGAGAAGGTAATTGAAGTTGTAGATAAGGTCCTGGATCTAGAGTGGAGACTAACAGTGGGCGCTCCCTTTTACTTATCACAAGAAGAGGCTTGTAAAAAGTTGGTGGACATATCTGAGTCCTCAAAGATACCGGCTTTAGATGTGGAATGCTACTTACCTTACCGCGGGGATCGCGAAACGAGTGAGTGGTTAGAAATAAGTGCATGTAATATACATATGACACATTATGTGGACTCCTTCAAGATAAAAGGAGCCAAGGGGGAGGAGTTATGGACCGGTTGTGCTGGACATGGCCTTACTAGATGGACGACAGCCCTTCTTGCTCAGAAGGGTTTCGACTTTGATAAATGGCCTAAAGAGATTAAAGAGCGCATAGGCTCACTTCCATCGCCAATAACTACTTTAACCTGGCCTCTAAAGAGGGGGTAAGGTTTTTAGAAGAGGCTTAAAAGTGGGGGCGGAGGGCGATGTCTCAAAAATCCAGACGTGCAGTTAAGAAACCGGTTACTAAGGCTTACTATAAAATATTAGCCCCCTCTGCCTTCGGCTTTACTGAAGTAGGGGAAACCTTTGCCTCTTCCCCAGACAACCTCAAAGGAAGGACCGTATGGGTGTCACTTTATAGTTTAACTAACCAGTTTATACATCAACATATAAAGCTGTTATTTCAAATAGTGAGAGTGGAAGATGGCGTAGCATACACGATATTTAAAGGGCATGACATGGCCAGAGACTACCTAAGAAGCTTGATAAGGAGGGGATCCTCGTTGGTTGATGGAATTTTTGATGTCTATACTAAAGATGAGTGCAAATTAAGATTAATGATAATGGCAATAACCTTAAAGAGGGCGCGCGAGTCTCAAAAGAGGGCTATCAGAAAGATAATGAGACAAATAGTGGAGGCCAGGGCTCAACAACTTGGTTTTAATGAGTATATACAGGAAATAGTCCTGGGCAAAATTGCCTCCGAAGTCTTTAATGCGGCTAAAAAAATCTACCCATTAAGGAAGGTAGAAGTGAGAAAGTCCAAGACTCTAGAGCTTCCTCCTCACTTATTGACTGCAGCTTAGCATTTAAACCGTCACTCCTGACTTCCAATGCAATCTCTAGGACCTTCTGTTCTTAAAAGATCCTTCCTTATGTACTTTATGTACCTTTCTGAATAGTAGCCAAATTCTTTTCGCGGCCCTAATGACTCAAGCCCTTCATTGTTGAGAACTTTTTCTAAGACGTCCCTCTCCTCTTCTCTTAGTTGTCCAGTTCGCACCAGGTATTCCAGTACCTCCTTAGCCTCCTCCATGGTCTTACATCTCCTCAAGTAATCAACAACCGTGGGCATGGAGGGGGGCTCAACGCTCTCTACCAGTTCTGATAAACTCCTAGTTCCTGCCTCAAGTTCCTTAGCTAAATTGGGAAATCTCTTCCTGAATTCACTTAATTCGTACTCCATCAAGGTTTTCGATGTCTAAAGAAAGGTCGCTATTATTGAAGTTTTCGGTAGGAGTCATCAAAGTAGTAGGGCTCATGCGACTATAGCATTAAAACAAAGGAGTGACCTTGTTTATTGTCTCCAGCGTGCATCGACTTCATCAAGTCTCCACATCGGTTTGACAAAGCTTTCGTCTACGTTTACGATGTCGCCGTGCTTGAAATGAAGAAGGCCCGTCCATGCTATTTGAGCCCCACAATCACCAGAATATTGAGGAGGGACCACGTAAAAGGAAGCCCCGTGCTCCTCAGCAACGGCCTTCATAACTTCTTTCAATCTCTCATTGGCAGCTACCCCTCCAGTTAGGAGAAGGGCAGGCTTTCCCGTGAAGGCTAGGGCTCTCTCGGCAGCCTCAGCAAGCATGGAGAAGGCATACTCTTGAATTGAAAGACAGAGGTCTTCCAGCTTAACCCCTTCTCTGAACTTCTTAAGAGAAGCTGTTAATAGGCCCGAGTATGATACGTCATTTCCCTTAACTATGTAGGGTAATTTAACTATCTTGGAGCCACTTTTGGCTAGCTCCTCAATTAAGGGGCCTCCAGGAGAGGGTAGCCCCACCTCCCTGGCGAAAGTATCTAGTAAGTTGCCCAGTGTTATGTCTAAGGTCTCTCCAAAGACTCTGTACCTCCCATCAACAAAAGTAGTTATTGTCGTGTGCCCCCCCGACACTAATACCACTAATGGGTCTTCCGCACCGGTCATCAGCCTAGCGATCTCTATGTGACCGATGGCGTGGTTTACACGAACCAGGGGCTTATTTAGGAGGATTGCTAAAGCCCTGGCTATTGTAGCTCCGGTTCGTAAGCAGGGCCCTAGGCCTGGGCCTGCCGAGAAGGCTATTAAGTCTACGTCCCTTAACGATACCTTCGCCCTTTGTAAAGCCTCTTTTATTACTTTTATTCCCACCTGGCTATGATGTTGTGCGCTTTCCCTAGGATGTATGCCCTTGCCAAGAGGGGGTTTGTAGACTTCCTTTACGTCTGACATAATTTCCCCGTCTTCGCTTACAACAGCAGCTCCGAAAGTATGTGCAGTGCACTCGATGCCAAGCGAAAGCAGAGGTTTGCTCCTCAATCTTATTTACTTTTTAGCTAGCTCAACCTAAAAACGCTAGGGCTATGGAGGGTTGGAAGAGAATAAAGAAGGGGGCCGAGGCAGAGCTTTACTTAACTCAGTGGCTCGGGACCCCAGCAATTATAAAGCGAAGAATACCTAAACCTTACAGAAGGCCGGACTTCGATCTTCAGCTAAGGAAAGCTAGAACCCTTAAAGAGGCCTCATTAATGCTGGCCGCCAAGAGACAAGGCGTTCCTGTCCCTTCGCTTTTATGTGTTGATGTTGTAGAGACCTCATTAGTAATGGAGTATATCGAGGGGCCTACTTTGAGAGATTTACTGGTGGCCGGTACTGATGTAAATTGGGCCATGCATCAAGTGGGTCGCTACGTCGGAAGATTACATCGCGGAGGCTTGGTACATGGAGACTTGACTACCTCTAACATGATAATATCAGGCGGCAGGGTATTCCTACTAGACTTTGGGCTGGGAGACTACAGTACTTCCATAGAGGCCAGGGGGGTCGACTTGCATTTAATGCTGAGAGCCCTCGAAAGCCTGGTGCCAAGCAAGGCACGCGAGTTATTCTCTATAGTATTAAAGGGCTATGCTGAAATGATGGGCGGTCTAACGCAAGAAGTAGTAAAAAGAGCTCTATTAGTCAGATCGAGGGGTAGATATGTAGAAGAGAGAAGAGTTAAGCAAGTTTTTAGGACGGGAAAGAATGTCACTTATCCTAGTGAGGAGGCTTGGCTTCCTTAGACGAAGTCGACCTCAAAATACTCAGGCTTCTTCAGGAGGATGCGAGAACACCTCTTTCAAGAATAGCTAGGCAGCTAGGCGTTAGTGAGGGCACAATACATATGAGAATTAAGAAGCTGAAGAGCGCAGGTGCCTTAAAGGGCTTTCAAGCCATCGTGAACCCACTTAGCGTAGGGAAGGCGTTCACTGCCATTACATTAATAAAAGCAGACCCTGCAAAGCACTCCGAAATATTAGAGAGGCTTAAGTATATGCCTGATGTATATGAAGTATATGACGTCACTGGCGAGTATGATGCCGTGGTTAAGCTTCGCTCAGAAAGTAAGGAAGGACTGGCCTCGATTATAGACAATATAGGAAAAATAGCTGGAGTGTCTGCTACTTTAACGATGATAGTCCTCAAAACTGTAAAAGAGGAGTACAAAATCAATTTTTAGTTGTTTTAACAAGTATCAATGGCAGCGGCATACAATTTTCCCACAATCCTTAGTTAAGAATTCCAGTGGTATTCCCCTAATTCCATATTCCATCATCCTTAAGCTATAAATGATGTGGCCATAGTTCACTATATCATGGTGGCTCGTAAGGTATAAAGTTAATAGGGTAGGGCCCCCCTTTAAAGGGGCGTTGAGCTCGGAGATTTCGCTTGAGGAATTCATGAGGCTTGATCTAAGGGTAGTTAAAGTTTTAGAGGCCGAGCGCATTCCCGGGTCGTCTAAGGTATTAAAGCTTAAAGTAGACGTTGGAGACGAAGTGCGGGATGTCGTAGCTGGGGGTGCTGAATTTTATGAGCCAGAGTACTTCAAAGGAAAGCTGTTCATAGCCTTAGTCAACTTGCGAGCCAAAAATATTAGGGGCGTGCTTTCAAGAGGTATGTTGTTAGCTGCTGATCTGAGGGGCAAGCCAATATGGTTAACAGTAATGGAAGACGTGCCTCCAGGTACTAAAGTTAAGTAACCATTAAGTAACCACTTTCACCCTACAGCCCGGGGGTAGGCTATAGCACTAACTTAGAGCTTACTTTTTTAGACTACATAGGTTAAAAGAGAAAATTTGGGAGTAGAGGGATGAGGGCTGGAGTACCATCGTGAGGTGTCTGCTTGTCTGAGGAGTTTAAGGAGGGTGGGACGGCGTCCGCCACATCTTTAACTGAGGAGACTGTAACGGGCGGCTGGGCAAGCCAGGATTTATCATTTATTACAGCTCTAGAACTTCTTAAACGTAGGAAGGCCGTCGACGTATTTACCACCGGATGTAAGGCTTTAGATGATTTGCTTGGGGGAGGAGTTGAAACGCAATCAATAACGGAGATTTGTGGGGAGTATGGAGCTGGAAAGACGCAGCTTTGTCATCAACTTTGCATAACTGTTCAACTACCCCCCTCTAAAGGTGGGCTCTTGGCCTCCTCAATATACATAGACACTGAAGGCACGTTCAGACCTGAGCGTTTAGTGGAGATGGCTCATCGTTTCGGCCTACCTTCTAAGCAAGCTCTCGAGAATGTGCTTTATGCTAGAGCCCATAGCAGCGAGCAGCAGATGCTTTTAATAGAAGAGGCCTCTAAATTGCTAAACAAATTTAAGATTAAGTTAATCATAATCGATAACCTTGTCAGTCATTTCAGAAGCGAGCTTTGCGGAAAGGCAGGACTAATTGAAAGACAGCAAAAACTGAATAGACACATCCATCAACTGCTTAAGATAGCCTCTACGTTTAATGTAGCAGTGGTCGTCACTAACCAAGTGCTCTCAGACCCTGACACTAACGTTTCCCAACGTCCGGCCGGAGGCCATGTAGTAGCTCACGGATGCACCCACCGCATATGGCTGAGGAAGCTTATAGGAAATAGGAGGGCGGCGAGGATCTTTGATAGCCCAAGCAGGCCCGAGGCTGAGGCCTTATTCATGATAACTAGTGATGGAATTAAAGACCTTTAATGAACATTAGGCTTAGTAGAGATTGATGGGCCGAGGCGAGTTAAGAGTGGGCCCGGTGGGGTTTGAACCCACGACCTTCCGGTTATCAGCCTCGCCCTACCCATCTATGACGATGGATAGCCGGACGCTCCAACCAGGCTGAGCTACGGGCCCGGAGTTAATATTAAGAAAGTCCATAAAAACGTTTGTCTCTAATCACGCCTATGAGGCTGTACATAGGTGACATGTTCACCTGGCTAGCTGGAGCTAACCGGCCTCGGGCGATTGGGAGTGGCGGGCTGAACGCCTCGGCCGAAGCCTCGGCGCTTACACCCCCACCCCATCAACCCCCTCTTTTAGGGGTGCCCTCGTCTGCGGCCCTAAGGCCGCAGATTGGCCGCCTCGTCTCGGGGTGGGCTTCCCGCTTAGATGCTTTCAGCGGTTATCCCTTACGGCGTGGCTGCCCGGCTATGCCCTGTCGGACAGCCGGTAAACTAGAGGCCGCAGTGCCCCGTTCCTCTCGTACTGAGGGCACTTTCC
>JAWAOK010000037.1:0-11266 GCA_038894875.1 Candidatus Nezhaarchaeales archaeon | reverse complement strand
CCTCCTTCGCCACCCTCACGTACACCTTGAGCGCTGAAGTGAGGTAGAGCGCGCGCGGGTCCATCCACTCCACGACGTACACCCTGGCCTCCGGCGGCGAGGCAGCGTCTAGGTACACCAGCACGATCGGCTTGAGCCAGCCGTCGAGCAGCGGCTCCACAGACCTCCCGTAGGCCCTCAGGACCTCCTCGCTCTCTAGCGCCGCCCTCAGCGCCACCTCCCCCTCCGGCCTACTCAACTCTAGCTGAGCTAAGAGGCTGGCCACTAGGAGCAGCACCGTTGCGGCGGCCGCCGCGGCCCGCCTGACCACCCAGCCCCCCAACGCCTATATACGCGCCCCCGGGCCTAAGCCTTTCTCAAGGGCCTTGAGGGCGCCAAGGAGAGAGAGGGTGAGGCTGAGGAGGGAGCTGGGGCTAGTCGACGCCATACTGATATGCACCGGCACGATCTTCGGGGCTGATATATACATAGCCACTAGCTTCGCAGTGGCTGAGCTGGGGCCCTCGGCCGTCTTCGCCTGGCTGCTGGCTGGGGCCGTGGCGATACTGATGGCCCTCTCCATGGCTGAGTGCAGCTCCATGTTCCCCCGGGCGGGCGGGCCGTACATATACGAGGCCATGGCCTTCGGCATGCCAGTCGCCTGCGTCCTCAGCTGGGCCTACTGGGCGGCCGAGTGGGCGGCGCTCGCTACCTTCCCATCGTGCATAGTCGAGTACCTACTCTTCCAGTTCCCTCAGCTGAGCTTCGTGGGGCAGGCCGTCCTCAAGTCCCTCTTCATAGCTGCCGTAATGGCCGTCCTATACTGGGGGATCAGGGAGACTAGGATAGTGGAGGACGTCCTCGCCGCCTTTGAGAAGACCCTCCTGATCGGCTTCGTAATGATGTCCCTGACCCTCTTCAGCTGGAGGAGGTTCGAGCCCCTGGCCCCCTACGGCTGGGACAACCTAGGGCTGGCGACCCTGAGGGTATTCTGGGCCTACATGGGCTTCGAGCTAGTCGCCATGCCGGCTGAGGAGTTCAAGAATCCTCAGCGCGACGTCCCCCTAGGCATAGTCATCTCTATGGCAATCCTCACTGGGATATACGTTAGCACCAACTTGATCCTAATAGGGTCCATGGGGGCTGAGGAGCTAGCGGCCTCCGAGGCCCCCATCTCCCACGCCGCCCTCCTCTCCTTCGGCCCACTGGCAGCAATGGTAATGACCGTGGCCGCCCTAGCCTCTATGGTCGCCTCTGAGACGGGGACGTACCTGGGGGTCACGAGGCTGGCGTTCGCCATGTCTAGGGACGGCTTCATGCCCGAGGCCTTCTCCTACGTGCACGAGAGGCACAGGACCCCCCACGTATCTATAGTGGCCCAGGGGCTGGCGGCCATGGTCGCGTCCAACGTATTCACCGTGAACCAGCTCATACTGTTCTCGAGCTTCACCGTACTGATAAGCTACACCGCCACGTGCCTAGCCGCGGTCGTGCTTAGGTTTAAGATGCCGCACGTCGCCAGGGGCTTCAGGGTCCCGCTAAACGTAAGGGTGGGTAGGGCGGAGGTGCCCGTCCTCTCGCTCGTGGCCGCCGCCATGGGCTGCTGGCTCATCTACCACACGCCGCCGGAGCAAGTGGCGGCGGGCGCGGCCCTGCTCGCCGGCGGCTTCGCCGTCTACTTAGTCAGGCACCTTAAGGAGGGGCTTAGGCCCTCGCTGAGCGGCCTAGAGGTCCCCACGCTAAAGGCCCTCTCTACGCTCGGCAGGTGGGCCTCCACGCGCGAGGTGGCCTCGGAGGTCTTCGACACCCCCTCTCCGGACATAAAGCAGCTGTCGCTCGTGGCGGCCTCCCTAGAGAGGCTCTACAGTAGGTACGGGAGGGTCTATAGGAGGAGGGAGGGGGGCGAGGACCTCTGGCTCTATAGGCCGAGGCTGGCTAAGCGCGAGCTCGAGCTGCTGGCTAGGCTGGCTGAGCTCGGCTGGGCTCCAGTTAAGCTGAGTGAAGTGGAGGGGTACTCCAAGGAGGCCGCGAGCCTAATTAAGAAGGGGGTCCTCGTCGAGGACTCCGGCCTACTCAGGCTCAGCGACCGAGCCTACGCGGACCTAGCTGAGCGGAGGAGGGCCTAGCTTTATTAGCTCGCTGGGCGCGTAGGCTATAGGCTCTCGAGGGGGGGAGGAGCTAGGGAGGTTGTCGCTCGACCCCACTTACATAGCGCTAGTGCTGGCTGGCTTCGCAGGAGGGGTGGCCACCAGCCTACTCATCTTAAGCGACTACCTCAACCGGAGGCTTAAGCAGATCTCCCTGGACTACGCCCTCCTCTCGTCAATTAAGGAGGGGCTGGAGAGGGGCGGGGAGGAGCTCAAGGGGAGGCTAGTGGAGCTGGAGGCCCTGAGCACGTCTCAGCAAAAGCGATTGGAGGAGCTGAGCGCCGAGAACGCCGAGCTCAGGGAGAGGCTGAGGGAGCTGACTGAGGAGCTGGACAGGCTCGTAGAGGAGAGGGACAGGCTGAGGGAGATGATTGAGAGGCTTAGGGAGGAGGACGTGAGGGAGGAGCTGGAGATCAGCGAGCTTAGAGAGGCCCACTTGAGGTGCGTCATGAGGATAGAGCAGCTCGAGGCCGAGCGCGAGGGCCTAGTGAAGAGGATAGAGCAGCTGACGGCTGAGCGCGACAGGGCGGAGAGCAAGCTGCGCGAGCTGGCCGAGATCGTGGAGGAGGCAATGAAGAAGCTGGGCCCTAGGAGTGAGTCTTGAGGAGGCCGTGGCCCTCAGCCGCCGAGCTCTTCTGGTGCAGGCACTGCGGCGTGCCCCTACTCGAGCCTAGGTGCGGCCGCTGCGGCGGAGGGGCGTCTAGGCTGCACGCCTCCCCTCCGAGGGACGCGAGGCCGGCCTTCCCTAGCGACGTTGGGCGCGCGGCCGAGGCTGTGAGGGCCGAGCTAGGGGAGGGGGCCGAGGAGGCGCTGCTGCCGAGGGGCTGCTTGGTCCTGCTGAACAAGGCGGCCTACGTCGACCAGGCCGACGAGGTCATCGTCGGGGGCTGGCCAGTCGGCCTCCTGTACTACAACCCCGAGCAGCGCAAGTGGAGGTTCAAGCCGTCGGCCGAGGGGGCGGCCAGGATGTGGGTTGACGAGGTCGGCCACTGGGCGCAGCTCAAGCGCGGCTCAGTTAGGCAGTGGGAGCTCCTCCCACTCAGCGAGGTGGCCAGGAGCTCCCTCCCAGAGCGCGCGGGCAGCTACGTATACTTAGTCTCCCCGTCCGGCTCCGCGATAGGGCTGGCCGTGTGGACGGGCGAGTCCCTGAAGGTAGTGAAGGCGTGGATGCCCCAGAGCCCGCACCTCTACGCGAGGCCCTCTAGTTGGGGGGATGCGGTGAGGGCCAATGAGGAGGCCCTACGCCGCGCCGAGGCCAGGGCCAGGGCCCTCATATCCAAGGTGGCGCAGCGCTTCGAGGGCAGGCCGAGGGTAGTGTCGTTCTCTGGGGGCAAGGACAGCCTAGCCACCCTCCTCCTCTCCCTAAAGGAGCTGGGCGACGTCCCCCTCCTCTTCAACGACACCGGCCTGGAGCTGCCTGAGACCGTGGAGCACGTGGAGGAGGTCGCCTCGAGGCTCGGCCTGAGGCTCCTGCTGGCCTCGGCCGAGGGCGCCTTCTGGAGGGCCCTCCCGAGCTTCGGCCCGCCGGCCAGGGACTACAGGTGGTGCTGCAAGGTGTGCAAGCTAGTGCCCATTACTAAGCTGCTGAGGGGGGAGTTTGGAGGGGAGGTGCTTACGTTCCTCGGCCAGCGCCGCCTGGAGTCCTTCGCCAGGGCCCGCTCCCCTCCAGTGGCGGTCAGTAGGTGGGTGTGGCACTCAGTGACCGCCAGCCCAATAAGCGACTGGACCGCCCTCCACGTGTGGCTCTTTCTAATGAGGGAGGGGGCTGAGGCGAACCCCCTATACGCCAAGGGCTTCGATAGGGTGGGGTGCTGGCTCTGCCCCGCGTCTGAGCTGGCTGAGCTGAGGCTAGTGGAGGAGCTCCACCCTGAGCTGTGGGGGCCGTGGGAGGGGTGGCTGAGGTCCTGGGCCTCGGAGCACAACCTCCCCCAGCGCTGGGTGGAGCTGGGGCTCTGGAGGTGGCGCAGGCTGCCCGGCGACCAGCGGAGGCTGGCCAAGCGGGCCGGCCTCGAGGTAAATGGGCCCGGCCTGCCCATCGAGGTCGTTGCTGAACTTAAGCCTGAGGCTTGCCTCGGGGAGCCCCTCCTCAGGGCCAGGCTATCCCCTCCCCCGCGCCTGTCGGCCCTAGCTGCCCTGGCCCCCGTCGCCAAGGCCAGGCCCCTCCTGCTCAGCCAGGCCCTCCTCCTAAAGTCCGCCTCGTGGTCGGCCACGGTCTCTAGTAGCGGCGAGCTGAAGGTGAGGGCGCCCAGTCTAGAGGGGGCGAATGAGGGGCTGAGGAGGGTGGTCGAGCTAGCCGCCCGCTCGCTCCTCTGCTCGCGCTGCGGCTCCTGCTCCCTCCGCTGCCCCAAGGGGTGCGTTTCGCTCGAGCCCGAGCTAAGGGTGGACCCTGAGCAGTGCACCGGCTGCGGCGACTGCAGCCGCGCGTGCCCCGCCGCGTCCTACGTAGCTCGCGAGGCCCTTAGGAGGCTCGGCCTCACCGCCTAAAGTCCCCGTAGTTCTTGATGATGAAGGACTTCAGGTCCAGGGGGTTGTCGACGAAGACTATGCAGGAGTCCCCGGCGAGCTCCGCCATCTTCTCGCAGAGGCTCCTGAGGCTGGGGCTGCGGCTATCCAGCATGATTATGTTCAGCCTGATCCCCTCCTCCCTAAGCATCGCCGAGGCCCTCAGGGCGCTCTGGACTGGGGTCTGTCCAGGGATTGAGGAGGTCGTGGGCTGCCCGTCAGTTATGAGGAATATGTTCTTGTTCCTGTCCTCCTCCTGCAGTAGCTGGCGCGCGTAGTCCAGGGCCTGGCCTATGTCAGTCCACCCGTAGGGCCACACGTTCGCCACCTCCCCCGGCTCGAGGAGGTAGAGGTTGTGGTCGTAGGCCACCACCCACAGCCTGTCCTCTCGGTACTCCTCCTCCAGCAGCTTCCTGAGGCCGAGCGCGGCCTCGACGGCCCCCACGATGCGGTAGCTCATGGACATGGACCCCGACTTATCTATGAGTATGACGTTGGAGGCCCTGGACTTGTGGTAGGGCACCCTGGCCTTCAGCACGTCCTCGGTCAGGTCCAGGTCCTTCGGGTGCCTCACGGCGGCGCCCACGAGGGTCTCGCTCAAGTCCAGCATGTCGAAGGTGTGCCTGTACTCGTCGAAGTCGGTTAGGATGGAGCTGGGGGTCAGGCCCAGCCCCCCCTCCTTCGCGTCGTGGGGCCCTGGGCTCGAGGCCCTCATCTCCTTAAAGGCCTCCTCCAGCACCCTCTCCGCTATTAGGTCCTCCCCCTTAGTGGTGAAGAGTATGGCGTACATGTAGTGGCCCAGCCCCCTAGACACCCGCTCCCGCCTAACGTAGCCCTCCTCCTCTAGCGCGGCCAGCAGCTCCTCGTGGAAGTACTCTATTAGCTGCTGCAGGGGCAGCTCGTCCCCCCTGACCTCCCCCCTCTCCAGCATCCTCATCAGCTCCCTCCACGCCCCCTCCTTGGCCCTGCGGACCTCCTCCCCGTCGGCCCAGCTGCAGATCACCCTCGGGTACTGCCTTACGTAGAGCCCCCTCCTCAGGACGTAGTCGTCCAGGTCCCCCTCATCCACGAACCTCTCCAGCAGCTGCCTCAGGTTGAACTTGGCCCCGCGCTCCCTGTCCTTTAAGTAGGCGTAGCTCGGGTTCAGGAGGCTGTAGAGAATGGACTCCAGGCCGTCCCTGCCCAGGAGCTGGGAGAGGGTCTTAGCGGGCTCCTCGCATAGGAGGCACTCTGGCTTCAAACCCTGCACCTAGATCCTTGAACAAGTAGCTCTCCCCCTCCCTCCTTATTAGGTTGGTGCACCTAGATATGGCCTCCAGTAGGATCTCCAGGGCGGATAGGAAGTACTCGTCGTCAATTGAGGACTCGGGGGCCACGGCGCTCAGCACCTTCCTCACGGTCGGCTGGGACTTGAGGCGCTCCACGTAGTCCAGCGAGATCGGGATCCTGTAGTTGTTGATGGCAGATGCCTTGAGCTCCTTCATCAGCGAGTCGAAGTCCTCCTGGGGGATGGCGCTATACACCTCGCGCAGCGTCATATTTAGGGCCTCCTCCACCAGCCTCTCCACGATCTCCTCCCTCCTGTCCCTCACCTCGTAGCTCACCTCCATCCTCCCCGCTAGGGAGAGCTTCACGTAGTCGTACCTAGGCCCGTAGTCCCTTAGGAGGGGCACCCTGCCCCCCCTCCTAGCGGCGGCGGAGATGACGTGGTCGAAGAGCTTTATCGTGGCCCTGCACGAGGGCTCGCTAACGATCCTCCTAGCGACCTCGTACCTCTCCTTGTCCCTGGCTATCCTAACTATCCTCGCCAGCACCTTGGCGTGCCACGGCGGCAGGCTCGGCCTCACCCCCTTCTGCTTAAACAGGTACGTGTTTCGAATCCCTATCTCTATCTCGTCGTCCAGGGTCTCAGGGGGCCCTATCTCTATGACCTCCATCCTGTCGAGGAGGGGCTCCTTTATCGGGTTAGTGCCCCTGTAGTTGGCTGGGTTAGTGGCCGCTATCACTACGCTGTCCACCCTCATCGGGACTACCTCGCCCTCCATGGTCGTCACCTGCCCCTCCTCAATCAGCTCGTGGAGGAGCGTCTGGAGCTGGCTGGGTATGGCGCCCAGCTCGTCGAAGTAGCTGACCCCCCTATTGGCCTTCAGCACCCTGCCCGGGACGAAGACCTCCGGGTGGTCTAGGTCGTAGCCCTCCCTTATCTTCTGGATCGATATCCCCCCTATAAGCTGGCGGGTGGTCATCATTGGGTCCCCGGGGATCCTCACCCACACCCTCGGCACCCAGGCCAGCTCGACGACCTCGTCCTCGCTCAGCCTACGCTTGCACGAGAAGCACATCGGGTGGGTGGGGTCGTCGTTCACCTTACACCCCTTTATTGTGAGCAGCCTGTCGGGCAGCAGCTGGGCCACCGCCTTAGAGAACGTGGTCTTGCCGTAGCCCTTGTAGCCCTTGAAGAGGATCGAGGAGCCGGACATCAGCGCCGTCCTCACTAGCTCCTTCTCCCTCGCCTTCCCCACGACGCTGGGGAAGGGGTCTACCCCCTTCTCCTCACAGAGGATCAGCCGCTCCCTGATGTAGTCTATTGGCGAGCGCGAGTGGTAGTATGCGTACGGCTCGTCCCATATGTTCACCTCCTCACCCTCTAGGACGAAGCGGGGGGCGTTGCTCTCGCTTATCCTCAAGTCCTTGAAGACGAGGTCTATGTAGTCGTCCCTCCGCGCCGCCCCCATCTTCAGCCACGTAGCCCTCGCTATTTTAAAAACTTTAATGCCTCCCCGGCTAGCCCCAGCGAGAGACAGCTTGAGCGAGGACATAGAGCTAGAGCTACTGAAGCGCAGGGCCCTCAGGAAGATGATGATGCGACAGGCAGCGAGGGAGGGGGGCCAGGCCAGCGCAGAGGCCGAGGACCCTAGGTCCCTCGTGGCCTCCCGCCTAGCGGGGCGGGGCCTGGAGGTCCTCGAGGCGGCCGAGGAGCAGTACCCCCAAGCGGCCGCTGCCGTAGTGCGGGAGCTAGCCAAGTTAATTAAGCAGGGGAGGGTGCGGGGGGCGATAACTGGCGAGGAGCTCTACTCCATATTCCTAAGCCTGGGCCTTAGGGTGAGGCTGCCCACTAAGATATATTATGAGAAGCACGGGGAGAGGAAGGGGCTGGGCGAGCTAATAAGGGAGAGGCTGTCGGGCGAGGGGGCGCGCGGCTAGCGTCGGCGGGCCCCTCGCGGATCCGATCGGCCGTGTAGCATATATACTTCTCCATGGCGTACTTAGGCAGCGGCTGTGCCTTCGGTGGTGCGTGTGGTGGACGCCCTAGCCTTCCTCAGGAGGGTGGTCGGCGAGGAGAGGGTGGTGGCGGACAGGGTCTCGCTGCTGTGCTACTCAAGCGACATGTCCCCCTTCACCTACGCCCCCGACGCAGTGGTGTTTCCGAAGAGCAGGGACGAGGTGGTCGAGGTAGTCAAGTACGCCAACGAGAGCAAGGTGCCCATCGTCCCGCGCGGAGCGGGGACTAGCGTGACGGGCGCCATCCTCCCCAGGAGGGGAGGGGTGGTCGTCGACTTCACTAGGATGAACTCAATTAAGGAGGTCAGGGAGAGGGACTTAGTGGCCGTAGTCGAGCCCGGGGTGGTCCTGGACGAGCTGAACGCCGAGCTCTCTAAGTACGGGCTCTTCTTCCCCCCGGACCCAGGCAGCTCCCCCGCCTGTACCATAGGCGGGATGGTCGGGACCAACGCCAGCGGGGTCAGGGCCGCTAAGTACGGGACCACGAGGAACTGGGTCCTGGGCTTGGAGGTGGTCCTGGCCAGCGGGCAGGTGCTGAGGACCGGCTGGCCGGTGGTCAAGCACTCGACCGGCTACGACCTGACCCAGCTATTCGTAGGCTCGGAGGGGACGCTGGGCGTAGTCACTGAGGTGATGTTGAGGCTGGCCCCGATACCGCCCTACAAGGTGACGATGACCATGTCCTTCGACGAGCTCGGCCTAGCCGGCAGGGCGGTCACGGAGATACTCCTCTCTGGAGTGAGGCCGGCGGCCATGGAGCTCCTAGATAGGGTGTGCCTGGACGTCGTCAACGAGGTGTTCAAGCTGGGCCTGCCCAGGAGGGAGGGCTTCATAGTCATGGAGCTAGACGGCACGAGGCGCAGCGTTGAGGAGGAGGTGGAGCTAGTCAAGAGGGCGGCGGCTAGGGTGGGCGCCAGGGACCTCTCGTGGACCGACGACCCCAAGGAGTCCCTAAAGCTCTGGGCCGCTAGGAAGGCGCTCGTGCCAGCGCTCGCTAGAGTGAGGGAGGGCTACGTGCTCGTGCCCCTGGCGGAGGACCCCAGCTTCCCGATCTCAGAGATAGAGGGGGCCATTAGGGACTTCCAGGCAGTGAGCTCTAAGTACGGCCTAGTCACGGCTACCTTCGGCCACGCTGCGGACGGAAACCTCCACCCAGTCATGATCATAGACCCCGCCGACCCAGAGCAGTGGGACAAGGCGTTGAAGATGGAGGAGGAGATATTCAATATAGTGGTGCGCAGGCGCGGGGCGCTGACGGCGGAGCACGGGATAGGGATGGCCAAGTCCCCCTTCGCCAGGCTCTCCCTGGGCGGGGGGCTCGACGTAATGCGCGAGATCAAGAAGTCCCTCGATCCAAACAACATAATGAACCCGGGCAAGCTGGGCCTAGACGTGGAGAGCCGCGAGGACGAGGGCAACCTACTTTACGCGTACATGTACAGGCTCCGCGGGGAGCTCCAGGCACTGAGGAGGGCCTACGAGGCCGTGCGCTGCTTCCGCTGCGGCTTCTGCCGCTCGGTGTGCCCCACCTTCAAGCACTACGCCGTGGAGTCCCGCGGGGCCAGGGGCAGGGTCCTCCTATCCTACTACTTCCTGACCGGCCGCGTCGAGCCCTCTGAGGAGCTGAGGCAGGTCTACGACCTCTGCACAGTGTGCGGCCACTGCATAGAGGCGTGCCCGCCGGGGGTCAGGGTGGTCGACATCATTGAGCAGATGCGCCGCGACCTAGCCGCCAGGGGCCTAATTAACCCGACCTTCAAGGCGCTCGGGGAGAACGTGCTGAGGCACGGGAACATCTACGGCCTAGACAATAGCGCTCGCGAGGAGCTGATCCGCGGGGAGGGCGAGTAGCCGTGCCCGAGAGGGTCCTCTACTGGATCGGCTGCGTCGCCAGCTTCAGGCTCCCCAACGTAGCTAGGGCGGCGCTGCGGGCCCTCAGGAAGATGGGCGTGGACCCGATCCTGCTCGGGGCGCGCGAGGGGTGCTGCGGCGACATACTGTTCCTGACCGGCCAGCTCAAGGAGGCTGAGGAGAACGCCAAGAGGGTGCTGAGGGAGGTCGAGGGGGAGAGGCCGGACGTCCTAGTCACTGGCTGCGCCGGGTGCTACAGGGCCTTCACCAAGGGCTTTGAGGAGGTGGGCCTGAGGCCGAGCTTCAGGGTCCTCCACTCCTCCCAGTTCGTTGAGGAGCTGATAAAGAGGGGGGCGGTGAGGTTCAAGGAGCTGAGGATGAGGGTGACCTACCACGACCCCTGCGAGCTCGGCAGGCTGAGCAAGGTCTACGACGCCCCCCGCAACGTGCTGAGGTCCATACCCGGCCTGGAGCTCGTGGAGATGGCGCTAAATAGGAACCTGGCTAGGTGCTGCGGCGCCGGAGGGGGGCTCTTTGGGATAATGCCGGAGCTCTCCCAGGAGCTCGGGCTCCTGAGGCTGAGGAGGGACGTGCTCCCCACTAAGGCCGAGGCCCTCGTCTCCGCCTGCCCGACGTGTTACATGAACTTCTACTACGCGATAGCCAGGGAGGACCTGCCGGTGAGGCTCTACGACTTAATGGAAATAGTGGACATGGCCCTCTAGGCCAGCGCTACTTTTTTGCTAAGTCGTCCTGCAGCCACTTAACGGCCTCGTCCCCCCTCAGCAGCCTCCTTAAGTCCTCGTCCAGCTTCGAGGGCTTGATGACTACCATCCACCCCCTCCCGTAAGGGTCCTCGTTTATTAGGCTGGGCCTGCGCCTAAGCTCCTCATTGACCTCGTCTATCACCCCACTCACGGGGGCCTCGATGGGCCCGGTCCACTTGGCGGTCTCCACGGTCCCGATGGGCTTGCCCTGCTCGACCACAGAGCCCTTCGGCCTCAGCCTAACGAAGAGGATCTTCCCAGCCATGTCCTGCCCCCTATCCGTCAGCCCCACCCTCACCCTCCCGTCTGGCTCTACCCTGGCCCACGTCCTCCCCCTGATGCTCCCGTCCGGGTTGCGCCCCCAGTAGTATAGGTCGTCTGGGAGCTCGTACTTATCCACCCTCACCAAGCTACCCACCGCCAAGTAGCCCGGGAGAGCGCAATAGCATATATAGCTTTTCAACGCCGACTACCAGCGGCTTGGGCCACGGAGGGGGGTTGGGCGGCCTACTGTCGAGAGAGCTGAGCGACCTCCTAGAGGAGGCCAGGGCGGCTCGCCCCGCCAGGCGGCGGGGGTCGGTGGCCTTCTACGCCCCCAGCTTCCTGCCCCTCGAGTCGAAGAGGCTCGGGGCCCCCCCAGCCTTCCCCTCGTTCTCAATCACTGGCGAGTGGTGCGCCCTCAACTGCGACCACTGCCGCGCCCTCCTCCTCAAGGGCATGGAGCCAGCCACCACCCCC
>JAWAOK010000036.1:0-11489 GCA_038894875.1 Candidatus Nezhaarchaeales archaeon | reverse complement strand
AGAGGGGTCGTCGTCCCTCGGCTTAATGTAGAAGGGCTTTAGGCGCGAGGGCCAGCCCACTATGAAGAAGGGCCCGCCGAGCTCCTCGCCGAGCGCTCTCTCAGCCTCTGTGGTCAGGTCCGAGCCCCACTCAATGTCCACCCCCCGCTTCTTAAGGATCTCAATCACTTCATCGTAGCTCAACCTCCTGAAGGGGAGGGAGGGCACCTCGAGCCTCCTACCTATGAGGGCGAGCTCCTTGTGGCACTTAGACGACACCTCCACCATGATCTTCTGTATCATCTCCTCCAGGATCTTCATTACGTCCTCCTCGTCAGCGAAGGCCGCCTCAATGTCTATCCCTATGTACTCAGATAAGTGGCGATCCGTCTGAGACTCCTCAGCTCTAAACAGGGGCCCTATCTCATAGACCCTCTCAAATACCGCAGCCAGCTGCTCTTTGTACAGCTGGGGGCTCTGCGCGAGGAAGGCCTCCCGCTCAAAGTAAGCCACTGGAAAGAGGGCCGCCCCGCCCTCAGTGGCAGTTGCTATTAGCTTAGGTGTGTGGACCTCAATAAACCCGCGCTCCTCCAAGAAGGACCTAGCCGTGGAGAGGACGACGTGACAGATTTTGAACAGCGCTTGGTTCTCGGGCTTACGGAGGTCGAGCATCCGCTCATCAAGCCTAGCGTCTAAGTCTAGCTGCACTCGACGGTCGGGCTCCAAGTGGGGCGGGACGCGGGCTTCGTTAATTACCTCGAGCCTCTCTACATGGACCTCAGCTCCCCCCGGGGCCTTAGGGGTGCGCCTAACGACTCCCTCTACAGCTACTACGAACTCCTTTCGCAGCTTCTTAACTATGGAGAAGGCCTCTCCCCCCATCTCGTGCTGCGAGGCCACTAACTGAATCAGGCCATCCTTATCGCGTAAGATTATGAAGCACACCTTGCCCAGGTCCCTTAAGCTGTGGACCCATCCGTAGAGCTTGACGCGCAGCCCCTCAGGGGATGCGAGGGCCTGGGAGCTGAGCACCCGCCCCTCCCACAACATCAGCACCAGCTGCTCGAGTGGGCCGGGCCGCTAGGGCCCCCTGGCCAGCTTAGATAGCTCATTGCTTAAGCCGTTGGCCTCTATTAGTAGCCTCAAGAAGAGCCTGTTCAAGTCTTGATCGATGCCGAGAGTTTGCCTAAAGCCCACTACAGCTAAGTTGAAAATGCGCCTGGCCCTCCTCCTGAGCTCATTGGCGAGGGCCGCCCTGGCCCTCTCGGCAAGCACCGAGGGGTCAGCGTACATCGTGGCCGCCTCGCTAAAGCATTGCAGGCCGTTATATTAAGCCTGCGCATTGCAGCCTATAATCAGCTTATAATTATCTAAAGGAAGCGCCTGCGCAGGGCCTCCCTCTCGGCGTCTATCACGAGTTCCACTAGCCCATCGTCTATCGCGAGCCTCTTGCTTAAAATCTCCTCAGCGGCCTCTGGCTCTACGCCCCTCCCAGCCAGGACGAAGATGGCGGGCTTGCCGTAGCGCTGGACGAGGTCGGCCATCTTCAGCGCTCTCCTCAAGGCCTTCCTATCTGCACGCCCCTCCACCTTGCCAGCCTTCTCTAAGAGCTTCCTCACCTGCCTCTCGTCCAAGTCCAGGGGGGCCAGGGCGCGCGACCCGCACTTTGGGCAAGAGGGGCGCTCCGGCACGTCCATCACCCTGACGGCCTCAAACCAGCCCCAGCAGCTAGTGCACGTGAGGTACCTGACTTCGTTAAGCAGCCTAGCCTTTGCCGACTCTACTATTATGTGGCGCATACGCTCCGGGGGTATTAGCTCAGTCCTTCTAGAGACCCTCTCCAAGGCCCTCCTCGTCATTGGCGTGGGGGGCTTGCGACTGACTTGGACAAGCTTCACCTTGCCTTCATCTATCCACTTAAGGAGGGCCCTGACCCCCTCTAAGTCGACGTCATTGGACATAAACTCCTTGAGGGCCTCCTCTTCAATTGGGGTGCCCTTAAAGGCCTCCATCAACCTCTTGATGCTCAGTGAGGCTGCGTCACGGCCCTTTGAAATAGCCCCGAAGCGCCTCGCTACGTGAATGAGCCTGCGCTTAAACAGACCCAGCCTCCACGCCGAGGCCTTAAGCGCGGCCTCTAAGTCTAGGCCCTTGAGGCCCTCGAGCGCCTTGACGACGTCGTCAGAACTTATTTTTCCTCGATGGACGTAGAGAATCACTCGGTAGGGGTCCTGCTGAACGGCTATTGGGAGGAGGAGTCTCTCGGCCAGTGCGTCGCCGAGCAGGCGGCCCAAGGCTCGGTTCGCCAAAGTGCCCAAGTGGGCGTGAACGACGACCCCCTCCCCCCAGTCCTCTACGAGGACGAGTTCGTCGCTAGGCACGGGGGCGCCGGCTCTTACCTGCTCCTCGACTTCAGCGATGGCTCTAACTACGCTCTCAGGGTCGGCGCAGTACCGCTGGCTGAGCTCCTCAGCTAGCTCGCGCAGCCCGCGGCCGCGCTTGAGCCCCTCCTCTACGTACCTCCTGATCTGCCCCACTTCTTGAGCTACGCTAAGCGGGACGGGTATCTCTTCGCCCACCCAACTTGGGATGGCTCCAGTGGGGTCGTCCGCAGGCTCTACGTATATGCAGTCAGAGGCTATCGACTTAAGCCTCCAGAGGCTCCCTCTAAACACGAACTTTATCCCTGGCTCTCCGTACTCAGCCACGAAGGCCTCGTCGAGAGTGCCCACTGGAGAATTCGTAGAGGCGTCGATGACTAGATACGACTTCTCGTCGGGTATCATGCTAAGCTCGCTGAAGAAGTACTCGTAGAGGGGTCGATGGTTTCGGGGGGCTAAGACCACTCGATCAGAGTCGTCGATCCACGCTAGCCTGGGGTAGCGGTTGTGCATATAGTTGAGGACCTTGCTCAAGTCGTCGATGGAGAGGTCTCGGTAGGGGTAGGCCTTAGAGAAGAGGTCGACGAGGTCCTCGTACCTCCACCTACGCTTATTAATTAGGCACGCCGCGATCTGGTGATTCAACACGTCCAGGGGCTTGTAGGGGACGTTGACTGGCTCGAGCTCCTCAGAGAGGGCCCTCCTACATATTACCATGGCCTCTAGGGTGTCGTCTGGGTCGGCGGTTATTATCACCCCCTCAGCCACCATGCCCACCCTGTGCCCGGACCTGCCCACGCGCTGGACTAGGCGGGTCACTTGGCGGGGGGACATGTACTGTATGACCAGGTCCACGTGGCCTATGTCGATGCCGAGCTCCAGCGAGCTAGTGCAGACGAGGGCCCTCAGCTGCCCAGACTTGAGCCCATGCTCGGCGGCCACCCTAGAGGGCTTTGATAGAGAGCCGTGGTGGATACCTATCGGGGCGTTGATGTCCCAGACCTTGAAGCGAGATGCTAGCACCTCGGCCATGGACCTCGTGTTGACGAAGAGGAGCGCCGACCGCCTGGAGGAGATTAGCTCACTGATTACCCTAAGCCTAGCCGCGACCTCAGGGTGGGTGTAGGTCTTGGCGGCTAGCTCGTAGTCTTGAGGAAGTACTTCAGGATATACGACAGTGAGCTTCATCAACCTAGCCACTGATACCTTAACTACGTCGATCGGCCTGCCCACCCCTACAAGGAAGCGGGCCACCACCTCTGGAGAGCCGACCGTCGCCGAGAGGCCCACGATCTGAAAGTCGTGAAGCGCCATCCGCCGGAGCCTCTCTAGGGTGAGCGATAGCTGGGATCCCCTCTTGTCCTCAGCGAGCTCGTGCACCTCATCTACTATCACCCACTTTACTTGGCGTAAGTGGCGCCGCATAACGTAGCCGGACATTAAGGCCTGGAGGGTCTCTGGCGTAGTGATCAGCATGTCTGGAGGTAGCTTGGCCTGCTTGCTCCGCTCGGAGGTTTCTGTGTCGCCGTGCCTAACGGCAACCCTGAGCCCCAACTCGCTTCCCCACCACTCCAAGCGCTCAAGGAGGTCTCTGTTGAGTGCCCTAAGCGGAGTGATGTAGAGTATCTTAATGCCGGGTGGGTGGGGGCTCTGCTGCAAGTAGAGGCTGAAGATGGGAAGGAGGGCGGCCTCGGTCTTCCCAGTGGCTGTGGGGGCAATGATGAGTAGGTTACGCCCCTCGAGGATGAGCGGGATGGCCCGCTCTTGAGTCTCCGTCGGCTGCTTAAACCCGCGCTTGGCCACCACCTCCTGTATGGGCTTTGGCAGCAGAGAGAAGGCGCCCAGGGCCTCTCGCACGGTGGGGCCTCCATTGAGGGGAATTAAAGAAGTAATTGCGGGGGGAAGTAAAAAAGGTAGCCTAGGGAGGAGGCGGGCGCGCCTTGAAGTCCCTGAACTATTAAGTGCAGTGACGTGAGTCAGATGACGGTGGAGTAGCTTGCCGAGGGCGAGCCCAGAAGCTCGGGTCGGCTCCGTTAGCCTTTTTATACATGTTACAAGTGCCATAAACTCAGCTATGGATACCTTAAGGTTCAAGTGGAAGGACTCGGAGGTCAGGGTGCTTAGCGTCGAGCAGCAGGGAGTTGAGGACCTGGCGTTCTGTGCTTACCTGTCGCGCAAGCACCCGATGTGGCACAAGGGCATGCTGATTTGCGCCTGCAGCGATATACTAGACTCGAAGTCAATAGCACTGAAGTTCATGAAGGAGGGCGTGGTCTTAATAGAGCAGGCGTGCTATGCCTACATGCCTGAATATAGAAGGGCCATCAGGGTCAGTGAGACCGACGCGATGGTAATCACGCCAGTAATCAAGGCATATGGAGTGTTTAGAGCCCTAGCTGAAGAGGTCCAGCGAAGGGAGGGGGTGGCGTAGCTGCATATCGAGCTTAGCGTCGACGAGGCCAGGGCCGTAGACTTAAACGCTGAGCACCTTGGGGTCCCTAGAGTGCTCCTGATGGAGAATGCAGGCCGGAGCGTCGCTGACGCGGTGTCCTCTAGAATGGACGTCCGCGGAAAGAGGGTACTGGTCGTTGCAGGGGTTGGCAATAAGGGAGGGGATGGCTTCGTGGCCGCCCGCCACCTATCCATCAGGGGGGCCAAGGTCGCAGTGGTTTTGATCGGCTCAGAGGCTGAGCTGGCCACTAGAGAGGCTAGGCTCAATTGGGAGGTCCTAAAGAATATGGACTTAACTGTGGAGACCTATACCTTCAGCTCACTGGGCATAGAGGGGCTGGCCAAGAGGGTCGAGGAGGCGGACGTAATCATCGACGCTCTAATTGGGACGGGGCTCAGGGGGGCCCTGAGGGAGCCGGTGAGGCAAGTCGTGGAGGTCCTGAACCGCGCCCGGGGGTTCAAGGTGGCCATCGACGTCCCGACTGGATTAGAGCCAGATACGGGAGAGGTCCTGGGCGTCGCCTTTAGGGCGCACGTCACGGTCACTATGCATAAGCCGAAGAGGGGGCTTAGGCTGGCTCGTGAGTGGGCTGGGGAGGTAGTGGTGGCAGAGGTAGGGATCCCACCTGAGGCAGAGATTTACACGGGCCCCGGGGACGTGGCGGCAGTCGTTAGGCCAAGGAGGGCCGACACCCATAAGTATGATTATGGCGTGGTCCTAGTGGTGGGCGGGAGCCCCCTATATGCAGGAGCGCCAGCCCTAGCCGGGATGGCGGCCCTCAAGTCCGGAGTGGGGCTCGTCATAGTGGCTGCGCCCAGCTCGTCAGCCCCATACATTAAGTCGTTCTCACCAGACCTGATAGTCCACTCAACCAAGGGGGAGTGGATAGACGAGAGTGCCGCGAGGAGCATCGTCGAGGCCGGGCTTTTAGAGAGGGCCACCGTGATGGTGCTGGGGCCCGGGCTGGGCTTTAACGACGCCACCGTAGCGGGGGTCAGGGCCCTACTGAGGGAGGCCGCTGAGAGGGGGCTGAGGGCCCTCATTGACGCTGATGGGCTCAAGTCCCTGGCTAAGCTCGGCCCGCCGGGAGCAAAGCTAGACTACGTCTTAACTCCGCATAGGGGAGAGTACCGGGCGCTGATGGGGGAGGATGCGGGGGTGGGCTTGGGGGCAGCTATGGAGGCCGCGAAAAAGCTTGCGAAGACGTACGGGGCTACGGTGGTGCTCAAGGGACACAGGTCGGTGATAACTGACGGGGAGAGGGTTAAGGTAAATAGAGCCGGGAATCCAGGGATGGCGGTGGGCGGAGTGGGCGACGTACTCTCGGGACTCATAGCTGGCTTCATGGCGCAGGGGGCCTCTAGCTTCGCAGCTTGCTGCGCCGCGACTTACGTAAACGGCAGGGCAGGGGACCTGGCTGCGGCCGAGAAGGGGTATCACTTCACTGCAAGCGACCTACTAGAGACCGTGCCTAAGGCACTCCGGGAACTGGAGCCGTGGGTCGCCGAGTACGCCAAGGCGAGCACACCGAGGAGGGCCTGCGTGGCGTGGGCGTAAAACTATTCTTAAAGCTGAGGGGCCTCTCACAGGGGCCGATGAGGAAAGTCATGCAGGCAGAGGGATGAAGTCTTCTGGGGTAGCCGAGGCCCCCTGCGGGTTATGGGCGCTGGCCAGACGTCAGTGCTCAAGCTGCTCAATAACTTTCTGAGCTGCCACGACCCCGGCTCCGTGTTTGAATGAGTAATTAAACTTCCTCAGGGCCGCCTCTATGGCGCTGACTGTCGAGAGGATGTCGTTTGGCGTGACGCTACCCATGTGGCCTACTCGAAAGCTGCGCCCGCGCAGAGGGCCGTAGCCGTAGGTTATTAGGACCTTCCTACGCTCCACCTCGCGCCGGAAAGCAACGTCATCTATATTGCACCCATCAGGGTAGAGCACCGCCGTGACCGTGTCAGACTCAAAGCCCGGCTTAGCTAATATCCTCAACCCTATGGCCCTCATGGCCCTCCTAAAGGCCTCGGCCAGTATGCGATGGCGCCTGAACCTCCTCCTAAGCCCCTCCGCAAATATCTGCCTAAGGGCCTCCTCTAAGGCGTAAATTAGGCTAACTGGGTGGGTGGACCGGTAATTGTTGTACGGGTCCCTCACGACTGGGAGCCACCCCTTGAGGTCCCCATAGAATGTAGGGACTGGGCTCTTACGCCTCTCTAAGACCTCTAGCGCATACTTATCGAGGGACACTATGGATATGCCGGGCGGAGCCCCCAGGCACTTCTGGGTACAAGAGCAGCTAACGCTTATTCCCCACTTGTCCTGGCGGACCTCCATGCCTCCGAGCGAAGCGACCACATCAACTATGAACAGCGCGCCCGACTCCCTGACGACCTCGCCTATTTCATCAATGGGGTTGGCCACGCCGCTGGAAGTCTCTACGTGAGTCGCGGTCACGGCCTTAAAGCCCCCCTTCCTCAGCTCTGACTTGACTTGCTCTGGAGTGAAGCCCTCGCCGTAGGGGACCTCTAAGACGACGGGCTTGCCGCCGCATCGAACGACCATGTCGACAAAGCGAGCGCTGAAGAAGCCATTAACGAGGCATAGCACGCGTTCGCCAGGCTCTACGAAGTTGGCCACTCCGACCTCCTGACTGAGGGTCCCTGAGCCAGAGAATAGGAAGACCTCGCCGTTGACGTGTAGGAGTTGCTTTAGCTTAGAGAGGACGTTGCGGTAGTGGGCGATGAATGACGGGTGCGAGTGCGGCTCTATCTGCCTACTCATTGCTCTAAGCACGGCTGGGTCGATTGATGTGGGGCCTGGAAACATGATTATCTTACGCTCATCCATGTCTGACCCCAGCGAGGTCTGCCTATGCGCTGTAGCACGGTAGTGCCACGGGAACAGCCGGGGCTAATATATCTGTCTCCTACTCTTTCCTTAGTGTCCACTTGAGGGGGTTAGCCTGTTGATTGATTGGGGGGCCGTGGGGGTCCTCATAGCCAAGGCCTACGAGGCCCTCGAGGATTTCATCACTAGTCTGTTGGCCAGCACCTTATTTAACGCTAGGCCAGAATTAGCCGGTCGCTTCAGCGGGCCACTGTCATTACTCGTATCGCTCACGGCCTTATACTTACTAGTGACGCTCGTCACAGCCGCCAAGAAAGTGATAGGGGCCATCCTCGTAATCGGCTGGGCCCTCCTCATACTCGCTATCTTCCTCACGGTAGCGCTCTCTGCGTAGCTAGCTTGGCTTTGCTATGAGCGGTTAAGGGCCTTCCCATTGATGGAGCGGGGCGCTGTCAAAATTGGCAATCATTATTGGTGCGTGGGGAGGGTTGTGTAGGTCATCAGTTCCGTGCGCTCATCATCCTCAGAGTTCACCTCCCCAATCATCCCTCTATGCATCCCTTAGCCGCGTCTAAAAAGCTTTACACCAGCAACGTGCTGTTGGTAGGGTCGCTGCACG
This sequence comes from Candidatus Nezhaarchaeales archaeon, assembly GCA_038894875.1. Taxonomy (GTDB): domain Archaea; phylum Thermoproteota; class Methanomethylicia; order Nezhaarchaeales; family B40-G2; genus JAOAKM01. The sequence goes on along the minus strand of JAWAOK010000036.1, from coordinate 3,217 downwards.
TGCGGCTTCAGCACAGACCGAGCGGTAGTGAGGGTGCGCCTCTGAGCTTGAGGGGTGGCGCCACGTTAGTAGTGGGCCTATCCTATGAAGAAGGAGTAGCTCACGTCAGCCCTTAAGGCCCCTCCAGGCTTAGTAAAGACCCTTCCGCCAACGTGGAGGAGGATGTTGGCCTTCTCCACGTCCCATAGGGTTATTCCGTCCTCGTCCTTAGTCAGTAGGCCCTGCTCGGCATAGGCAGCCACCACCTCCCCTATGAAGAGGCGATGGTCCCCCGCCTCCACCTCCTTAAATACCTTGCATTCAAGGTGCGCTACGCACTCATCTATGATGGGTACGCTAATCACCTTAGCCTTCTTTGGCGTTAGGCCCAGCTGCGTAAATTTGTCGACGTCCCTCCCCGTCGTGTAGCCACAGAGGACTACCTTGTTTAATAGTTCCACCGTTGGGACGTTGACTGCAAACTCGCCCTGCTGCTTAATGAGGCCGTAGCTAAACCTCTTGGGGGATACGCTCACTACTAATAATGGAGGATTGAAGGAAGCTGGGAGCGCTGAGGAGGTCATGATATTCGCCCGCCCTCGATGTGCGCATGTAATTAGTACGGCTTGGCAGGGGTACAGCAATCGGAAGAATTCCCAAGGGCGCGGCAGCGGCGCCTTGGCCACAGCACACGTGTCGTCGCCCCCCTATTAAAGGTTCTTCACCCCGCCATTACAGCGGGCTCCTCCGCTGAGGTTGTGCTTTGTAAACTGATATAAGTAAGGGCGGAGCCTAAGCCCTAAGGAGAGCGGCGGGGTTGAGAGCTTCTTGAGGACCTCCAGGATACCAAGCTTCTACAACCTCACGCCAGCCGAGAGGCTGCGCATCGTGGCCGAGTGGGCTGGGCTTAGTGAGGAGGAGGTGCGTATATTGAGCGCCGAGGGAGGGCTGCCAGCGGAGATAGCCAATAGAATGATTGAGAACTTCGTGGGCTTCATGCCGCTTCCGTTAGGGATAGCAGTGAATTTCTTAATAAACGGTCGAGACTACCTCATACCCATGGCCATAGAGGAGCCTTCGGTGGTGGCCGCAGCTAGCAACGCAGCCAGGCTTGCACGCATACGCGGGGGCTTCAAGGCGGGAGCGTCGAGACCAATAATGATAGGCCAGGTGCAAGTCGTAGATTTAGAGGACCCCTTTGGGGCGCTGCTTAAGGTGCTGAGGGCGCGCGATGAAATAGCCAGAGTGGCTAACAGCAAGGACCCTACGCTAGTCAGGCTGGGGGGAGGGGTAGTCGATGTCTCAGGGCGGGTCATAGACACTGAGGCGGGCTACATGTTAATTGTTGAGTTACACGTAGACGTGAGGGATGCCATGGGGGCCAATGCTGTCAATACGATGTGCGAGGCGGTGGCACCTCTGATAGAGGACATAACGGGTGGCCGAGTGCTGCTGCGCATCCTATCTAACTTGGCAGTGAGGAGGTTGGCGTGGGCTGAGGCGATCTTTGATAAAGATGCCATAGGGGGGGAGGGGGTGGTCGAGGCGATCATAAAGGCATACATCCTCGCGACGGCGGATCCATTTAGGGCGGCGACTCATAACAAAGGAATAATGAATGGGATAGTCGCCGTGGCCCTGGCGACGGGGAATGATACGCGGGCGATAGAGGCAGGAGCTCATGCTTATGCTGCACTAGGTGGGCGCTATAGACCCCTCACTTCATGGTGGCGAAGCGAAGGGGGGGACTTAGTCGGGAGGATAGAGCTGCCAATTGCCGTAGGTATAGTTGGAGGGGTTACGGCAATCCACCCCGTAGCGAAGGTGGCCAGGAAGATACTGGGAGTCAAGTCGGCAGTCGAGCTCTCAGAGGTCATGGCCGCCGTGGGTCTGGCTCAGAACTTCGCAGCGCTGAGGGCCCTCGTTACGGAGGGCATTCAGCGGGGGCACATGAAGCTTCACGCGCGCAACCTAGCCATCGCCGCGGGCGCCAGGGGGAAGCTGGTGGACGAGGTGGCCAGGAGGATGATAGAGGAGGGAGACATAAGGTACGATAGGGCTAAGCAGCTAGTAGAGGAGGCTAAGTGGGGGCGCCCATAACGTAAGTTTAAATAATTTTGTAAAAATTCAAGATCCACTTAGCTACATCACTCAATCGGCATTTAGCTCGGTGGTTGAAGGCAGAAAAAAGACAATGAGTTTAATTTGAGGAAAAGGAGAGAGACTACGTGGTTCTAAATTAAAAAACTGGAAAAAAGCACTTTTTAAAGTAAAAATGCCTGAGAAAATGGAGAAAAAGGGAAAACTAGACTTTTTCTAAGTAAAGTGACCTAAAAAGAGGAAAAAATAATGAATAAGCACCAATGCTCTACAACCGAAAATCTTTAAATTTCCCAATGCCCTCCATCACATAGGTGAGAAGTCGTGCCCAAGTGCCCGAAGTGTGGAGCTGAGGTAGCCACTCCAACCAAGAAGTGGACCTTAGCGCCTAAGGGCCGCAAGCCAGTCACGATAGGACTCTTTAAGTGCCCGAACGGACACTTCTTCAGGGCTGGCGTCAAGTAAGCGTCACAACAACCCCCCTTCCATTTTTCCTTCGCTTAGCTAAATGCCTAGAGGGGGCCTGGGTATATCTCGAGGGGCTTGCTGAGGGGTGACGCCTATCTATAGTCTTATTAAGGGCAATGGCTCCGGCCAGAGCTAGTGGCTAGGCTGGACTTGCACGTCCACTCGGTGTACTCAGTAGACGCTAGGCTTAGGCCGGAGGACATAATTAAGGAGGCCCTGAAGAGGGGATTAGACGGAGTGGCGGTGACGGATCACGGGACTGTCAAGGGGGGCCTGGCGGTGAGGCGCCTGAGCCCCCCAGGCTTCATAGCCATTCCCGGCGTGGAGGCGAAGACGTCGAGGGGGGAGCTACTAATCCTCTTCATCGAGGAGGAGGTGCGTTCGCGAGACCCCCTCGAGGTTATCGACGAGGCGAGGGAGGCAGGGGGCTTAGTCGTACTGCCGCACCCCTTCGACTGGATGAGGGGGTCGAAGCTGGAGGGGCTTGAGGAGCTCGTTGAGAAGGTGGATGCTATAGAGGTGTTCAACTCGCGCTGTCCACTGCTGAGGCTGAACATTAGGGCTCAGAGGCTCGCGAAGAGCCTTAACAAGCCATCTACAGCTGGTAGTGACGCCCACTTCTCTATGGAGGTGGGTAAGGCTTGGACGGTCGTAGAAGCAAATAGCGCTG
>JAWAOK010000035.1:0-11990 GCA_038894875.1 Candidatus Nezhaarchaeales archaeon | reverse complement strand
GGGTCAACCCCCACCTACCCCCTTTGCCTCTGGCCCCGCGCAATGCTTAATAGTCCCTCACCCTATGGGGGGATTGGCGAAGATGGGGGAGAGGGAGCGCCTCGAGTGGGCCTATAGGGAGTGGCGCGAGGGGAGGAAGAGCCTGCGCCAACTGGAGCGCGAGCTGGGCATCTCTAGGTCCAAGCTCAGCAGGGAGTTTAAGAAGATGGAGGAGGGGCGCCGCCCGAGGGACAAGGGGGAGCTCTACGCCTCCGCCTTTAGGTTCATAGAGAACATTGTCGACAGTGAGGGGGGGGCCATAAGGGAGTCCATCGTCCTACGCTTAATAAAGGAGTTCAAGGTGACGCCAGAGGTCGCTGAGGACATAACTAGCTGGTACTGCAGGCTACAGGGCAGGGCTAGGGCCAAGAGCTGCGCTCACGCTAGCCTCGTAGAGGCCCCCCACGGGCTAGTGGTCTACTGCAAGCTGAGGGGGGCGGGGAGGCTCGCTCACGAGGAGGGGCCCAGGCTCCGCGAGGCCATCGACGAGGAGGTTTGCGCCCTCTGCGCCTTCTACGAGAGGGCCCCCGTGGGCGTCCCGGCGCCCTCTAAGGACATATAGCCCCCGCGTCAGCCCCGGCCTTACGTTCGAAAGCTTTAAGCTAAAGTCGAGAGCTGGGCTCAGAGGGCCGATGCCTCCAGCTATCGACGTCGCGACGGTGGTGTTAGCCGCCCTACTCGCCCTAATAGCCCTGGCCTTTCTCTCGGCCAGCTTGAAGGTAGTGAAGGAGTACGAGAGGGCCGTCATATTTAGGCTGGGCAGGCTGCTGGGGGCTAAGGGGCCCGGCCTCTTCTTCATCATACCCGGGGTCGATAAGTTCTTTAAGGTCGACCTTAGGGTCGTCGCGGTGGACGTCCCTAAGCAGAGGATAATAACCAAGGACAACGTGAGCGTCGACGTGGACGCGGTGGTCTACTACCGCGTCTTCGACCCAGTCAGGGCGGTGACTGTCGTCGAGAACTACAGCTACGCTTGCCAGCTCCTCTCGCAGACTACGCTGCGCGACGTACTCGGCCAAGTGGAGCTGGACGACCTGCTGACTAAGCGCGAGGAGCTAAACAAGAGGCTCCAGGGCATTATCGACATGCTGACGGACCCTTGGGGGATAAAGGTGACGGCGGTCACGATAAAGGACGTCACCCTGCCTGAGACCATGCTGAGGGCGATGGCTAAGCAGGCGGAGGCGGAGCGCGAGCGCCGCGGGAGGATAATAGTTGCGGAGGGCGAGCTCCAGGCGGCTAAGATAATGGCGGAGGCGGCCAAGCAGTACCAGGAGCAGCCAGTGGCCCTGAGGCTGAGGGAGCTCCAGACCCTCTACGACATAGCTAGGGAGCGCAACCTAATCGTCGTGGCCTCCTCCCCGGCCCTAGTTGGCGAGGTCGCCGCCCTGACGAAGGCCGTTCAGCAGCGTGAGCAGCGGTGAGCCCCCGAGCGCCCCCCCTGGCCCCCCTCATAGTCCTCGCCCTCGCGGCCTGCCTTGTGCTCAGCGCCCCCTCCTCCGCTGGTGGCAGGGTCGTGGCGATCAGGGTGAGCGGGATAATAACCCAGGGGACTTACGAAGCGCTCAGCCAGGCCCTGGGCCACGCCTCTACGCTAGATAGCCCTCTAGTCATAATCATCAACACCCCCGGGGGGTCCCTAGACGCCACGAAGGCCATCGTCGAGTCCCTACTAAACTCTAAAGTCCCAGTCATTGCCTACGTCCACCCGAGGGGGGCCACGGCCTGGTCCGCCGGCTCCCTCATCCTGCTAGCATCTAACATAGCCGCCATGGCCCCGGGTACCGTCGTCGGCTCTGCCCAGCCGGTGGCCTACAGCCCGCTCTCCGGGGCCGAGCCTGCGGACGCCAAGGTGGTCAATGCCATGGCTGAGTACGCAGAGCAGGTAGCCAAGGTCAGGGGGCGCAACGCGACGGCTGCCAGGCTGTTCGTCACTGAGAACCTGAACCTGGGCTGCTGGGAGGCCCTGGAGGCTGGGGTCATTGACTTAGTCGCTGAGGACCTGGGCTCACTGCTAGAGCAGCTCCACGGCCGCTCGGTCAACGTCGGCCACTCCACCTACGTAATTAGCACCAGGGGCGCTGAGGTGGAGTGGTTCGAGGGCGGCCTGCGCTCCAAGGTGCTGTCCGTACTAAGCAACCCTGAGCTAGCCTCGGTACTATTCACAGTCGGCCTGCTCGCCCTGGCCCTCGGCCTGGCCTACTCCCAATTGATACCGGCGGTCTCCGGGGCCCTGCTGACCGTCCTCGGCCTATTGGGGCTGGGGATGGACGTCAACGTAGCCTCCGCCCTCCTGCTCGTGATAGGGCTCGTCCTGCTGGCCGCGGAGCTCCTGACCCCCGGCTTCGGCATCGTGGGCGCGTCTGGCGTAGCCATCCTAGCCGTCGGCCTCCTCCTATCCCCCTTCGCCGCCAGCCCCGAGAGGTGGGCCGTCCACCAGGAGTGGCTGGGCAGGCTGTCCCTAATTACGTACGCGATGGCGGCGCCGCTGGCAGGCCTGTCTGCCCTCATCTTGTACAAGGTGGTGAAGGCCAAGAGGCTTAAGCCCCGCCTCGATCTGACGAGCTTCGTCGGGCGGGTGGCAGTGGCCCTCGACGAACTCGGCCCCTCTAAGAGGGGCTTCGTCATGTGCGACGGGGAGTACTGGGAGGCGGTCTCGAGGGAGAGGGTGGCCCCTGGGGAGCGCGTCAGAGTGGTGGGCAAGGAGGGCCCCGTCCTCGTGGTAGAGAGGGTGGGTGAGGAGGGTGGCGGAGCTTGAGGACGCGCTCGTGGGCCTAATTAAGAGGTGCGTTACGTCCCTCCCTCCAGACGTCAAGCAGAGGCTCAGGGACGCCCTAGAGGAGGAGGAGAGCGAGGTGGCCAAGAGCCAGCTCGAGGCCATCCTAAGGAACGTCGAGGTGGCAGAGGGGGAGGGGCTGCCGGTGTGCCAGGACACCGGCCTACTGGCGTTCTACATAAACCTCGACCCCACCAAGTTCAGCCCGAGCGAAGTGGCGGAGGCCTCGGTGAGGGCCGTGAGGAGGGCCACTAGGGAGGTCCCGCTGAGGCCGAACGTAGTCCACCCCCTGACTAGGGGCAACACCGGCGACAACACCGGCGTGGGCCAGCCCTCCTTTGAGTGGGCGTTCAATGACGAGGGGGCCCTGGAGATCACGGTGGTAGCCAGGGGGGCGGGCTCAGAGAACGTCACTAAGCTGTCCATGCTCCCGCCCACCGCCAGGCTAGCTGGCATAGAGAGGTTCGTTCTGTCCTCCGTAGTCGAGGCCGGGGGCCTCCCGTGCCCGCCCACGGTCGTGGGGGTGGGCGTGGGGGGGACGGCAGACGCTGCCCTGAGGCTGGCTAAGAGGGCCCTCCTGAGGCCGCTCACTACCAGCGCCAATGACCCGCTCGCACTAGAGTTAGAGCGGGCCCTCCTCCTCAAGGTCAATAGGCTGGGGATAGGCCCCATGGGGCTGGGCGGCAGGTGCACCGCCCTGGCCGTTAACGTCGAGTGCGCCCACACTCACACCGCCTGCCTCCCCGTCGCCGTGGCCTTTAGCTGCTGGGCCGTGAGGAGGGCCACGATGAGGTGGGGGGCCTGAGGGCCCTAAGCACCCCCCTGCGCCCCCATGAGCTAGCTAGCCTCAGGGCGGGGGAGCTGGTGGAGCTCAGCGGCAGAATTGTCGCGGCGCGCGACATGGCCCACGCTAGGCTGCTCGAGCTCCACGACAGCGGCCTCCCCCCTCCCGTAGAGTTGAGTGGGGCCGCCCTATTTCACGCAGGGCCAGTGGCGCTGAGGGCTGCCGAGGGCTGGAGAGTGCTCTCCATCGGCCCCACGACCTCCTCTAGGTTCGGGGGGCTGGCCGTAGAGGTGGTGAGGAGGTTTGGGGTCGGCGCAGTCATCGGGAAGGGGGGCCTCCCCCCCAGCTTGGCGGAGGGGCTGCGCGAGGCGGGGGCCGTCTACCTCGCCTACCCCGGGGGCGCGGGCGCCCTCGCCGCTAAGTCGGTGGTTAGGGTCCTAGAGGTCCACTGGCTCGACCTAGGGGCCCCCGAGGCCCTCTGGGTGCTGGAGGTTAGGAGGCTGTCCCCACTGCTCGTGGCGATAGACCTTCACGGCAGGAACCTCTACGAAGAGGCCATGGAGAGGGCGAGGGAGGAGCTTAGGAGGGTGGCGTAAAAAGCGATGTGGCGCTTAGGACGTTATGCACGAGGGGGTAGGCCCAGCTCCTCGGCCATCTTGTCTACGCGCTGCTGTATGAGCTCTACGTCCTCCTCGGCCAAGTGGGCGAACCTGCCCTGCATCCTTATGTAGTCGGCGACTGGCCTGCGCTTAGTCGGCTTGATGGTGACCCTCAGCTCCCCCTCGACTACCTCGTATATCGGTAGGACGCCGGACTCGACGCCGAGCCTGAGGACCTCCACCGCCCTCTCTGGCGGGAACCTCCAGCCGGGCGGGCACGAGCAGTATACGTGGACGTACGCCGGCCCCTCCACCTCGGCCGCCCTCCTCGCCTTGTTGACTAAGTCCAGCGGGTAGGCTGGGGTGGCCGTGGCTACGTAGGGCACCCTGTGCGCCATCACTATGGCCGCCACGTCCTTCTTCCACGTGGGCTTCCCCCTGCTCCTACTGCCGACTGGGGAGGTCGTGGTCCAGGCCCCGTACGGGGTCGAGCTAGAGCGCTGTATCCCCGTGTTCATGTACGCCTCGTTGTCTAGGCATACGTAGACGAAGTCGTGCCACCTCTCTAGGGCCCCTGAGAGCGCCTGCAGGCCTATGTCGGCGGTCCCCCCGTCCCCCGCCAGCGCCACTACGTGTATCTTCTCCCGCTCCAGCCTCCCCTTCCTCATCAGCGCCTTGAACGCAGCCTCTATCCCGGAGGCCACGGCGGCCGCGTTCTCAAAGGCGACGTGTATCCACGGGACCCTCCAGGCCGTGTACGGGTAGGGGGTGGTCGTGACCTCGGCGCAGCCGGTGGCGGTGACCACGACGCAATTTGGCCCTATCCCCTTCAAGACCAGCCTTATCGCCAGGGCCTCCATGCACCCCTGACAGGCCCTGTGCCCCGGGGCGAGGAACTCCTCCCGAGGGAGGTCCTTAACGGAGTTGAAGCGGGCCACCCTCACCACCTCACCTGTAGGTACGTGAACCCTCCATCGAGCACGCCCTCCTCAGCTACCCTCAGCGCCCTAAGCGCGGCGTCGGCCACCTCGTCCGGCCCCACCTCCCTGCCCCCTATCCCGGCGGCGAAGCCTGAGACGCTGGGTCTCGTTGAGAGGCCGTATAGTGAGGCCTTTACGTCGCTCGTGAGGGGGCCGGATACTGCCCCCGGGGAGAAGGCCCTCTCCACTACAGCGACTGCCCTGACCCCCCTTAGGGCCTCTACCACCTCCTCCTTCGGAAACGGCCTGTACATCCTTATCTTGAGGAGCCCAGCCCTAACTCCGCGGTCCCTCAGCTGGTCCACGGCCTCCCTAGCATTCCCGCAGAAGCTGCCCATCATCACTACGGCCACCTCAGCCCCCTCCATCCTATACGCGTCGACCACGTCGTACAGCCTCCCCGTAAGCTCGGCGTACTCCCTCCACACCCTCTTAGCGACCTCCTTCGCCCTGCTCAGCGCGACCTCCAGCTGGTACTTTATCTCAGTCTGTACCTCAGGCACCCCCACCGCCCCCCACGTGGTCGGCCTCTTGGGGTGGAGCGCGTAGTCAGGTATCTTGCGCGGGGGCAGGAAGCGCCTGGCCGCCCCCGGCTCCAGCGGCTCTATGGCCTCTACGCAGTGGCTCAGGTGGAAGCCGTCGATATTGACGGCCACGGGGAGCATGACCTCCTCGTCCTCAGCTATCTTGAACGCCGTAAAGGTTAGGTCGAAGGCCTCCTGCGCATCCTCAGCAAAGAGCAGCACCCAGCCAGCGTCCCTAGAGCCCATGATGTCGGTGTGGTCCCCCCAGATGTTCAGGTTTGGGGAGAGCGAGCGGTTGGCCAGTGCCATCACTATTGGGAGCCTGCTGCCGGCGGCTATGTACACTACTTCATGCATTAGCGCCAGCCCGGGGCCGCAGGTGGCAGTGAACACCCTCGCCCCGGCCGCCGCGGCGCCTATGCAGGCGCTCATCGCCGAGTGCTCCGACTCTACGTTTATGAACTCAGCGTCGAGCTCCCCGTTGGCTATGTACTCAGCCAGCTTCTCGACTATCTGCGTCTGCGGAGTTATTGGGTAGGCCGCTACGACGTCCACATCGGCCAGCTTCACTGCCAGCGAGACTGCGTGGTTCCCGCTGACGGCTACCCGCTTAGCCACGCTACTCCCTCTCCTCCACCATTGCTATCGCCCCATACGGGCACACTCTAGAGCATAGCCCGCAGCCCTTGCAGTGGTAGTAGTCTATCACCGTGTCGTCGTCCTCAATAGCTATCGATACGTCGGGGCAGAAGGCCCAGCAGAGGTAGCACTTCTTACACTTGGACTGGTCCTTAATTGGCCTCAGCCCCGTCCTCCACTCCCCGGTCCTGGACTCCGAGATGTTGCCGGGCTCGAGGATCACCCCAGCTATCGGCAGCTCTCTCCAAGAGGGGTCCGCCTTGGCCAACTAGGCCACCTCCGTGGCCTCGTACGCCCTCCTAACGGCCTCGGCGTTCCTAGGGCCCAGCTTGGCCCCAAAGCGCTCCTCTACCTTCTTGGCCACGGTGCTTAGGCTGACTAGGCCAGTCGCCCTAACGAAGGCCCCTAACATTGGGGTGTTCGTCACCGCGACCCCCAGCTCCTTGAGCGCAATCCCTATGGCGTCGACTGAGGCCACGACCCCCTCGAGGCCGAGCGCCCTCTTAATTTCGCTGGCCGGCCTTAGGCTACACACCACCAGCGAGCTACTGCTCTTCATCCCCTCAAAGACCTCCTTGAACCTCATCAGCCCTTCGTCTATGATCACGAGCACGTCCGGGCTCCTCACGATCCCCCTCGCCCTAATGGGCCTGTCGCTGATCCTATTGAACGCTTGGACGGGCGCGCCCCTGCGCTCGGGTCCGAAGGACGGCATCGCTTGGGCGTACAGCCCCTCCTCGATGGCCGCTTGAGCGAGTATCTCCGCTGCCGTCACGGCCCCCTGTCCCCCCCTGCCGTGCCACCTGACCTCCACTAGCACCTTCCCTTCCCCCTTGTCCTGCGTTTAAACTGGCCTCTCAGGCTGTCAGGGGGGTTTATTAAGTTTGATTAAGCTCGTTTAGTCAAGTAAGTACGGCCCCTTCGCTAATCTATTTAATCCCTCTTTACGTTTGTAAGGCCCCGCCCCCTCCTAAGCTCCTCGTAGAGCATGGCCTTGTTTATTGCATCCATCAAGGCGTTGACCGAGGCCATGACTATGTCGTCGTCCACTGCCTTCGCCTTGAACCTATTGTTGTACCTGTCCTTTATTGAGATCTCGACGCTCGCCAGCGAGTCGGTGCCGCCGGTTATCGCCTCCACCCTGAACTCCTCCAACACGTAGTGCCCTATGGCCCCTATCGCCCTCTCTATCGCCTTCGCTGAGGCGTCCACTGGCCCCACCCCCACCTCGGCAGCCCTCAGCTCCCTGCCCCCGGCCTCGATGACCACTGAGGCCGTCGGGGTGACGTTGCTCCCTGTGACTACTATCAGCTCCTTGAGCTTGAGCGCCCTCTCCCCCCTAGGGACGCCCCCCACGACGGCCTCGGCTATGGCGAACACGTCCTCGTCCATTATCGCCTTCCTCCCCTCCTCCAGCTCCTTTATCTTCGCGACTATCTCAGAGAGCTGCTCCTCCGTAACCTTGATCCCCAGCCCCTCCAGGAAGCTCCTCACCCCATGCCTACCGGTGTGCTTCCCGAACACGATGCGCCTAGACTGCCCCACGATGCTGGGGTCGAAGGGCTCGTAGCAGGCGGGCTCCTCTACGACCCCGTGGACGTGTATCCCAGACCGGTGCGCGAAGGCGTTTCGGCCGACTATTGGATAGTTCGGCGGGTTGAACACGAGGCTGTACTTCTCAACTAGCCTGGACATCTTAGTTATTAGCTCCTTCCTGACGCCCGTCGACCCGCCGTAGAGGAGCTCCAGGCCGACGACGACCTGCTCTAGGCTCGCGTGGCCCGCCCTCTCCCCCAGCCCGTTCACCGTGACCTGGATCTGCTCAGCCCCGGCGACGGCCGCCGCTAGCGAATTAGCGGTGGCCAGCCCCAAGTCGTTGTGGCAGTGGACTGAGATGGGGACCCTCACGTGCTGGCGGAGCCTCGAGATTAGGCTCTTCATAGCCTCGGGGCACATGACCCCCACCGTGTCTGGAACGTTGATCCTATCGACCCCCGCCTCCTCCACGCTCTTGTAGACCCTGACTAGGAAGTCGAAGGGGGTGCGAGTGGCGTCCTCGCACGAGAACTCGCAGATACACCCGTGGTCCTTGACGTAGTCCACTATCTCCACCGCCCTGTCCACTACCTCATCCTCGCTCATCTTCAGCTTGTACTTGAGGTGCCAAGGGGAGGTGCCTATGAAGGTGTGGACGCACTTTAGGCCCGCCCTTAGGCAGGCGTCCACGTCCTCCTTGACCGCCCTAGCCAGCCCGTAGACCTCAGCCCTCAGCCCCAGGCTAGCGACCTCCTTGACGGCCTGGAGCTCCCCCTCTGAGCTAGCGGGGAAGCCGGCCTCTATAGCGTCCACGCCCAGCTCGTCTAGGAGCTGGGCGACCTCCCTCTTCTCCTCCGGCCTGAAGGCGACCCCGGGCGTCTGCTCCCCCTCGCGTAGCGTGGTGTCGAATATCCTTATCCTACCCAGCTTGAGCCCCTGGGCTACCTCGTTGGTGTACGGGCCTAGGTACACCTTCCCCTCCATCGCCCTCCTCCCAAGGCAATAGACGAGCGGCTGTTAAGCTTAGCGCCCGTTCGTAGGGAGGCGGGCCCGCTACTTAGGCGGGCCGCTAGGCCGACCTAACTCAGTGGCGCGGGCCCCTTCGGCCCCGGCCCAGATGGGGCCGCCGGCCTCTGCGGATGCGTCGCGCGGACGCAGCTATAGGTACAGGTGCTCTGGCCTCTGCTCCACCCTCTTGGGCATCTTCTTCGAGAACCTGTCAGTGACCTCGACGTCGTACTTTACGAACTCCTCCGCCATCCTCCTAATGTTCTCGCTTATCTCCTCCAGCTCCTCCTTCGTGAACTGCCCCATGATGCCCGGGTTCAGCACCCACTGGAACCACCCCATGATGCTCCTCTCCATGGCCCTCAGCGACGCCGTGAGCAGGTTAATTAGGTCGAGCCTGTCCTTGTCCTGCTTGGAGGCTAGCTTCTCTATGGTCCTCAGCATCTCCTTAGCCCCCGCGATCCAGGCCTCGCCCATCTAGATGCACCTTCGATTACCTAGGGGCTGGCCTGCCTTTAAGCTTGCTGGCTGAGCTGGCCCCGCCCAGCTACTTAGGCGGGCTTAGCACAACTACCTTGGTCTCCGCCGGCAGCTCCTCCTTCTTCAGCTCTACCTCGCTCTTGTCCAAGCGCTCTACGCTCTTCTTGCCCTTGAGGAACGGCTCGACGCCCGAGATGGGGAGCTTGAGGCCCGGCACCTTGAAGTGCATGGGGACGACCACCTTGGGCTTAAGCTGCTCGACCACTCTCGACGCTGCGCTCGCGTCTATCGTGAACGTCCCCCCGACGGGGGTGAGGAGCACGTCCACCTCGCCGATCTCCGCCACCTGGCTCGGCGCCAGCACGTGCCCTAAGTCGCCTAAGTGGCAGAACTTAATGCCCTCGAGCTCGAAGGTGAAGATGACATTCTGCCCCCGCTTGGAGCCCCCCGCGTCGTCGTGGTGGCTCAGGACCCCCTTGACCCTCAGGCCCTTGGCCTCGTGGAGCCCCGGCTTGTCTATGACCACCGCGCCCGGCTTGCTAACCATCCCCCTCCCGTCGGCGTGGTCGAAGTGGCTGTGGCTTATCAAGACTACGTCAGCGCTCGCCCTGGGGGGCGGCAGGCCTAGGCTGGACCCGTCGTGGGGGTCGGTGACTACCGTTATCCCCCCGCCGGTGATCTCGAAGCAAGCGTGCCCCAGCCACCTCACCTTGACCAAGGGCTACCGCCGTAGGGAATCTGGGCCGGGCTGTCTATATAAGCCACCGTGGCCTGGGGCTCAGTAGGGCAGCAGGCGCCCCCCGTCTCGGAGGAGTTGGCTAAGCTCCTGGACCGTTAGCCCGGCTATGCCCAGCTTCTCTACGGTCCTCCCCATCGCCCTATAGTCCTCGCCGTTGAAGGCGCTCAGCAGCGTGATGACTGAGCTTATGACTGGGGTGGGCACGCCGATCATGGATCCTAGCGACTCCATGAAGACGAGGCCGTAGGGGACGTCCTCAGTCACGAACCTGTCCTTAGTCGTAGTCGGCCCCTTCATGTGGTAGCCTGCATCCATGAGCGAGCCCGGGCCGAAGAACGTCCCCATCCTAATGGCGCAGTCCTCTCTGGGCACTTCCCTCGGGCACTCGTAGAACTTCACCCCTAGCTTCCTACAGAGGGCCCTCCGCTCCTCGTCCACGGCATCGTAGGCCCTCACCACCCCCTCAGTAATTCCCTCGCGATAGAGGTAGAACTCCCCCTTGCTGTACTCTATGCGCCCGGCGTTAAAGACCGCCGCGACCGGGTGGGTCACTGGGTTGGGGTTGTTTATGGCTGCCTCTAAGACGTTGGTGGCCTCCACCATGGCCGGGTACATAGTCTTCACGACATCCAACACCTCCCCAACGCGGCTGGCCGGCAGCGCGCCCAGGGGGTTGAGGACTGCCTTAATGTATATCATTACCCTCGCCGGCCCCACTAGCCTACAGCCGTACGGCAGCGTGGCCGTCTCCGCCAGCAGGACCCTCCGCCTCACGCCCATCTCCCTCATCACCTTGGCCACCTCTAAGGTGCCGGCGTTCCCAGGCATTAGGACGACCAGCTGCCCGTCCCTCAAGTGTGGGGCCATGGCCTCGGCGAAGAGGCGGTGGCCGAAGGAGGGGACGACTAGGAACACCACGTCCACGCCGTCCAGGGCCTCCCTAAAGCTGGTGGTCGCCTTCGCCAGCTTCGCCACCCCCGTCCTCGCCCTTCCTAACACCTCCACCTCGCCCCTCTCCAGGGTGGGCCTGAAGGATGCCTCGAAGTTGGGATGCTCGCATAGATTCACCTTGTAGCCAGCCAAGGCGAGGTCGCCAGCTACTGCGTGGGCCCCGTGGCCGCCGCCGAGGACCGCTACGTCCGGCATGCTGCCACCGAGGGTACTTGAACTGTGGGAGTAAAAAAGCCTACTTGATAAGGCCTAGGTAGAGGGGCCCCAGCTCGGGGTGGTTTAACAATTCTCTACAAGTGCCCTCAAAGGCCACCCTCCCACTCACGAGTAGCAAGGCCCTGTCCCCGCTCTCGAGGGCCCTCTTGGCATTCTGCTCCACCAGCGCTATTGTCACGCCATATTCATCGCGCAGCCTAACGACCTCCCTCAACACCTCCAGGGCCACCTTGGGCGCTAGGTTGGCGGTGGGCTCGTCAAAGAGCATGACCTTCGGGCGGCGCATCAAGGCCATCGCCATGGCCAGTATCTGCCTCTCCCCGCCGCTTAGCGAGTCGGCCCGCCTACCCATTAGCGGCTTAAGCATTGGGTAGTGGCTGAGGACCTCCTCCATCCTGTCCCTAGACTCGTCCTCGCTGAGCACGTACGTTGCCATGATTAAGTTCTCCCTGACCGTTAGGTTGAGGAATAGGTTCCCCACCTGCGGCAGGTAGGCGACCCCCTTCCTGGCCACCTTGTGCGGAGGGAGGCCGGTTATGTCCTCGCCGCCTAAAGTTATCGAGCCTGAGTATACGCTGGCCAGCCCAAAGATGGCTTTGAGCAGGGTGCTCTTTCCGCTCCCGTTGGGCCCGACTACGACGGTGACCTCCCCCTCCTTCATGTTGGTCGAAACGTCGAAGAGGACGTGGAACCTCCCGTAGCCAGCGTTTAGGCTCTTT
>JAWAOK010000034.1:0-12490 GCA_038894875.1 Candidatus Nezhaarchaeales archaeon | reverse complement strand
GAGCGATAGCTTCAAACACTTAAGGATCAAATAAGGATCAAATGGGAAGACTCTACAACAATCCCCAGGCAAGGAAGGAGCTCATAAAGATCAGCCCATGCCTCAACCTCTCCACCCTTCGGTATAATTGAATAAAACCTCATTAGACCCTGGGAAGACCATCGACAATAACGTAGACTTAAAAGTGACGGTATCACTGACGGGCAGGCTTCTTGGTATCTATAGTGCGTTTTAAGGTGCGTTTATACCTCAAGCTTAAACCCCGCCCGGGCGGCCCCAGCGCTCCTAGCGCTGGCCCCTAACGCAGTAGGAGGATGGACGTGGGGAGCAGTATGGCGATGGAGGCAGCGAAGAGGGAGGGAGGGGACGCGCTGTACAGGAGGCCGCCCACGTAGGGGGCCGGGAAGGAGGCGAGCATGACGGCGGCCTGGAGGACGGACGCCCACCTCGCTCTAGCGCCCTCTGGCGCTAGGGGCCCCAGGGCCGCCATCATCAGCGGCCACGCTGCATACGACGCGCCCAGGAGGAGGGCCGCCACTAGCACTGCTCGTAGGTCGCCGGTCAGCGGCACCACGGCCAGCGAGCAGCAGCACAGGAGCGAGGAGGCCGCTAGGGCGCGCGCCCTCCCCAACCTATCCCCCAGCCTCCCCAGCGCAACCCCTAGGGCGGCCGAGCCTAGGAATGAGGCGGAGCCCACTAGCCCAATCTGGAGGCCTCCGTAGCCGTAGGCCTCCGCGAGGAACACTGGGATGAACTGGCGGAACATGGAGGTGGCGAAGGAGACTAGGGCGAAGGCGGCCAGCAGGAGGAGGGGCCCCCGCCTCAGCAGGGCCCTGAGGGAGTGGCGCCCCGGCGAGCTCGGCGGGGGCCGGCTGCTTATGAAGGACACCACTAGGCACGAGGCGGCGTAGAGCGCGAACGTTACGTAGAAGACCGACCTAACCCCCAGGGCCTCGGCAATCCCCCCGCCAATGGCTGGGGAGAGGGCGTAGCCGAGGGACCAGGAGGACGAGAGGGTGGCGAAGGCCGCGGCCAGCCTGTCGCCGCTGGCGGAGGACAGGACGTAGGCCGCGTAGGCGGGGCCGCTGATCCAAAAGCCCCAGAGCACCATGCCCACGAGCGCCTGGGCCCAGCTCTCGGCGAGGGCGAGCAGCAGGGGGGCCGGGAGCCAGGCGAGCCACCCGGCCAAGATCACCTTCTTCCTGTCGAACCTATCTGCAATGGCCCCGCCGGCCAGGAGCGTGGCCGCCGACGTCAGGGAGGACGCGGTGTAGAGCGCCCCGACCTCCACGGCGCTGGCCCCCACGTGCTTAGTGAGGTAGTAGGGCAGTAGGTAGAGGAGGAGGCCGTCGCCGAAGGCGCCGGTGAAGTTGGACGCGTAAATTAGCCTCAGGTCCCTGCCTAGGAGGGGGGCCCTCGGGCGGGGCGGCGCGGGCCGAGCGGCCGTCATGGGCCCGTAGCTAAGTGGGCCGCGCTAGGTGGGCGCCCTCTCCCTCTGCATCGCCACTACGCCAGTCCTGGCCAGCTCCTTAATCCCGTAGCGCCTCATTATGTCTATGAAGGCGTCTATCTTCTCCGGGTCCCCCAGCACCTCTATCGTGAGGCTCTCGGGCGAGGCGTCGACCACGTGGCCCCTAAATATCTCTACGAACTGCATGACGTCCGTCCTAGCCGAGGAGTTGGGGGTGTGGACCTTCACCATCGCCAGCTCCCTCACCACCGACGACTCCGGCCTGAGCCTACTTATCTTCACTACGTCTATTAGCTTGGCCAGCTGCTTGACCACCTGCTCCACCTCCCTCTCGTCCCCAGCCATGGTCATGGTTATCCTCGAGATCCCCTCGACCTCGGTGGCCCCCACGGTTATCGTGTCTATGTTGAAGCCCCTCCTCCTAATCAGCGAAGCCACCCTGTGCAGGACGCCCGGCTTGTCCTCGACGAAGGCCAAGATCACGTGCTTGGCTGGGGCCACCCCCGCTCACCCCCACGTGACCTCGCTCAAGTCCCTGCCCGGGAGGACCATGGGGAACACCTTCTCCTCCGGGTCCACGGGGACGTCTATGACCGTGGTCACCTCCACCCTCAGGGCCTCCTTGACCGCGGCCTCGAACTCCTCATAGGAGCCCACCCTCACTCCGTGGGCCCCGTAGGCCTCGGCCAGCTTGACGAAGTCCGGCACGGACTTGAGGTCGACGGCTATGTGCCTGCCCCCGAAGAGTAGGTCCTGCCACTGCCTAACCATCCCCAGTGAGGAGTTATTGATAATTACCACCACCACCGGTATCCCCTCGACGACGCTAGTGGCCAGGTCCTGCTCAGTCATTAAGAAGCTCCCGTCCCCATCGAAGTCGACCACCACCCTATCGGGCTTAGCCACCTTGGCCCCCAGCGCGGCCGGGAGGCCGAAGCCCATCGTCCCTAGGCCCCCGGAGGTGATGAAGGTCCTAGGCTCGTAGACCTCGAAGTTTATGGCCGCCCACATCTGGTTCTGCCCCACCCCCGTCGTTAGGATGGCGTCTCGCGGCAGGAGCTTGCGCAGTAGCTTAGCTATCTTGGCCGGCCTCACCCCCTCCCCGCCCGCCTCGTAGAGGTCCCTGAAGCCCTCCCTCAGCTCCCTCAGCTTCTTCAGCCACGCCGACTCGCCCTCCCTCCTCGCGGCCATGGAGGCCATCGCCTCCCTCAGGGCCGCCAGGGCCGCCTTGGCGTCCGCCACTATCGGCACGTCTGCCCTCACGTTCTTCCCTATCTCCGCCGGGTCGGCGTCCACGTGGATCACCTTGGCCTGCCTGGCGAAGGTGTCCAGCCTGCCGATGGACCTATCGGAGAACCTAGTGCCCACGGCCAGTATTACGTCCGCCTTAGTCACCGCCGCGTTCGCCTCCCCCCTCCCGTGCATCCCTATCATCCCTAGGCAGAGCGGGTGGTCCTCGGGCACCGAGCCCTTCCCCATTAGGGTGGTCACGATCGGGATCATGAAGAGCTCCGCTAGCTCCAGGAGCTCCTTAGACGCCCCGGACGCTATGACCCCTCCCCCGGCTATCACTACCGGCTGCTCCGCCTTGAGCAGGAGCTCGGCGGCCCTCTTGACCTGCAGGGGGTGGGGGGGCTTGGAGGGGGCCTTTAGGCCCCTCAGCTCCACCCTCTCCGGCACCTCGAGCTCAGCCTCCTCCGTCTGCACGTCCCTAGGTATGTCGACCAGCACCGGCCCGGGCCTGCCGGTCGTGGCTATTTGGAAGGCGGCCTTCAGCGCCACGGGGACCTCCTTAGCTGAGCGCGGCTGGAAGGTGTACTTAGTTATCGGCGTGACTATCCCGACTATGTCCGCCTCCTGAAAGGCGTCCCTGCCTATCATGAACCTAGGGACCTGGCCAGTGATGGCTACGATGGGGGAGCTGTCCATGTACGCGTTGGCTATCCCCGTGACTAAGTTCGTGGCCCCCGGCCCAGAGGTCGCGGTGCACACGCCCACCCTGCCGCTGGCCCTGGCGTAGCCGTCGGCCATGTGGGCTACGCACTGCTCGTGGCGGCCGAGGATGTAGCGGAGCCACCCCTCCTCGACCGCCTCCCTAAGCTCGTCGTGGAGGGGCAGCGTGGCCCCCCCGGGTATGCCGAAGATGACCTCGACCCCCTCCCTGCGCAGGACCTCGACTACGGCCCTAGCTCCAGTGCCCCTCAAAGAAGAGCCCCCTCCCCTCCCTTAAGTGAGCCGCGGGCGCCGCTGGAGCTAACGCACTTGGAGGGTACCACCACTCATCCTAGGTACCTCTGGGCTGCTGGGGGCTTGGGGCTATTAAGCCTTGCGCGGCCCTGCCTCAGCCAGGGCGGGGCGCTGGGCCGCCTCGCTTGCACCCTCAGGGGGCAATTCTTTTAAGCGCGGGGCCGGGCCCGAGCGGCCGAGGCGTAGGGGATGGCTGAGGAGGCCATTAGGGCCGAGGAGCTCACGAAGGTCTTCAATAAGTTCGTCGTAGCGGTGGACCGGGTGAGCTTTAGCGTGCGCAGGGGGGAGGTCTTCGGGCTCCTGGGCCCGAACGGGGCCGGCAAGACGACCGTCATCAACATGCTGACTACCGTCCTCAGGCCCACGTCCGGCAGGGCCTACGTCCTGGGCTACGACGTCGTGAGGCAGGCGAGCGACGTGAGGAAGGTCATAGGGGTCGTGCCCCAGGAGTACACGGCCGACGAGGACCTGACTGGCTACGAGAACATAATGCTCTGCGCGGACCTCTACGGGGTCCCGCGCAGAGTGGCGAGGGAGAGGGCCGACAGGCTGCTCGAGCTCGTGGAGCTGACGAGGTTCAAGGACAGGAGGGTCGAGACCTACTCCGGAGGGATGCGTAGGAGGCTGGAGCTCGCGTGCGGCCTAATCAACATGCCTAAGGTGCTCTTCCTAGACGAGCCCACCCTGGGCCTGGACGTCCAGACCAGGGCCGCCATATGGAGCTACATTAGGCGCTTGAGGGAGGAGTACGACGTGACCATCTTCATGACGACGCACTACTTAGAGGAGGCCGACGCGCTCTGCGACCGCGTGGCGATAATGGACCGCGGTAGGATAGTCCTAGCGGGGAGCCCCAGGGAGCTGAAGGAGGGCCTGGGCGGGGACGTGATAACCATTAAGGTGGCGGAGGGGGCCGACGTGAGCGGCCTCATTGAGAGCGTCGAGTACGTTAAGGAGGTGGTGAGGGGGAGGGGTGGCGAGTACAGGATCAAGGCTGAGCGCGGGGAGGACGCCGCCCCCCTCATAATTGAGGCGCTGCGCAAGGGGGGCTACACGGTGACTAAGCTCTCGCTCACTAAGCCCACCCTAGACGAGGTCTTCTTAGAGTGCACCGGCAGGGCCCTGCGCGACGCCGAGGAGTCTGAGGAGTCCTTTAGGGCTTGGAGGGCGGCCTTGAGGAGGGCGAGGGCGAGGTGAGCGAGCACCGGCCTAGCGCGCTGCGCGGCCTCTGGGCCCTGACCGCCAGGGAGCTCAAGAAGTGGCTGAAGGAGCCCATAGTCCTCACCGTGGCCGTGCTCCAGCCGGTGATATGGATGGCCCTCTTCGGGAGGGCCGTGAACCTGGGCGCGATAGTCTTGAGCGGGCTGGCCAACGCGCCGCTGCCGGACCTGGTCCCCGTGCCCGGGGGCTACGTCGTCCCCCCGACCAGCGGCGTTGTGTACGTTAGGAGCGAGTGGCTCTCGCAGCTCCTCTCTAGCGTAAGCGCGAGGGCCGTGGAGGGCGTGTTCGGCACGCCAGACTACTTTAGCTACATGGCCGTGGGCATGGCGTCCATGATAGTAGTGTTCACCTCCACGTTCAGCGGCATGTCCATAGTCTGGGACAGGCGCCTCGGCTTCTTAGACAAGGTGCTGAGCACTCCAGTGCCCAGGGCGGCGATAATCCTCTCAAAGACGCTCAGCGCCTCCCTCAGGGCCGCGTTCCAAGTGGCGGTGGTGCTCGCCATAGCCGCGGCCCTAGGCCTGAGGCTAGGCCCCACCTTCACCCCCCTAAACCTGCTGGGGGTGTGCGCGGCCGTCCTCCTCCTCTCAACGGCCCTCTCGACCCTCTTCCTAGCGCTCGCCCTGAGGTCCACTAGGCACGAGGTGCAGGTGGCCGTCGTCAACCTCGCCAGCATGCCCCTAGTATTTACGAGCAACACCTTCGTCCCAGTGGAGGTCATGCCTGAGTGGATCAGGGCCGCGGCCACCGTCAACCCCGTGAGCTACTTCAACGACGCCCTGAGGCAGCTCACGATATTTGCGCTGGACCCCGTGAGGCTGGCGGTCGACTTCGCCTACCTAGGCGCCTCGGCCGCGGCCCTCTTCGTAGTGGGCGCAGTGCTCTCATGGCGATACTTAACTAAGTGAAGGCCGCTACGCGTAGACCCTGGACCTCAGCTCCTCCTCCACCCCCTCTATGAAGGCGTCCGCTGCAGCTGGGCGCTCGGTCGCTAGGCTGACCGCTACGTAGACCGCCGTAGTGAGCGCGAGGCCCCAGATGGGCGGGCCCAGGCCCGCTGGCGACAGGCCGTGGTAGTAGAGGAGGCCGGTGGCCACCCCGCCGGCCACCATGCTCGCGACGGCCCCGGCCGCCGTCCCCCTCCTCCAGAAGAAGGCGCCTACGATGGCTGGCAGCTGCACTAAGAGGCCCCCCGAGGCCATGACCGCTAGGAGCGTTATTAGCCCCGGCCTCTGCATCGCGAAGAGCCAGATCAGTAGCGCCTCGGCGGCCAGCACCGCGTACCCCACCCGCATCTCGACCCTCTCCGACGGCCTCCTACTTAGGGCGGCGTAGACGTCCCTCCCCACCATGGACCCCAGCGACAGCAGTATGGAGTTGGCCGTCGTGACCCCGGCTGAGAGGATGCCCAGCGCGACGGCCAGGGCGAGCGGAGGGGGCACCATGGTCCTGAGGATGATCGGCATGGCCCTGTCCGGGGGGCTGGCCGCGACCCCGACGGCCCTGGCTACGAGGCCCAGCGTCACCGTCGTCAGCGTGTAGAGGAGGCCGAAGGCGAAGAAGCCCACTACCATGCCCCTCAGGGAGGGGGCGGACTTTGGGATGAAGAGGCGCTGGGAGACTTGGGGGTTGGTTAGGGCGAAGAAGAACCAGGGCAGCGTGAGCTCTAGGAACTTGGGGAACGAGAAGAAGGAGCCCGGCCCGGGGACCGACAGCAGCTCGGGGTGCTCGGACTCCAGGGCGCCCACGAGCCCCTCCCACCCCCCCAGGTAGGCGTGGACGAGGAAGAACAGCAGGCAGAGGGAGGTCGAGAGCATGAGGACCCCCTGGGCGGCGTCGGTCCACGCCACCCCCCTGAAGGCGCCCCAGAGGGCGCAGAGGGACGCTATCGCCACGAATAAGGTCAGGCCGGCCGGGTAGGGCACCGCCCCGCCCGACAGCTCCTCAATTAAGTAGGCCGACCCCATCCCCTGGATGGCCATGTAGGGGACGAGGAAGACTAGGCACACGGCCGTCGCTACGACGCCCACCCACTTGCTCTGGTACCGGTGCGCCAGGAGCTGGGTCGGGGTGATGAAGCCCCACCTCTTGCCCGCCACCCAGAACCTCGGGGCGAAGGCGGTCAGCAGGACGACCGTCGCTAGGAGGTAGGTGAGCTCGAAGCCCAGGGCCCCGACCCCGTAGGCGTAGGCCAGGCCCACGAGCCCCACCATCATGAAGACGCTGTAGGTGGTGGCCGCGTAGGTCAGGGCGCCCACGAGCCCCGTCACCTTCCTCCCAGCTATGTAGAACTCCTCAGCCCCCGGGCCGGTCCTCAGCCTGCCGTAGTGCGCAATCAGTGCCATCGAGATGAAGTAGAGCGCTATGGCGGCCAGTAGGAGCGGGGCGTCTATCAACCCTTGCCCCTCCACCTGCGCATTAGCACGAAGCACGACAGGGCCGCAGCCAGCGTCACCAGCGTCCAAAATAGGTAGGCTCCAGCCAGTCTCTGGTAGCCGCTGAGGAGGGCGTATGGCACGACGTAGTTGAGGACTAGCAGCGCAGCGAACCAGAGGAGGACTAGGCGCCTCCGCGCGCTCGCCCCCAAGGCCTGGCTCCCTGCCGAGAGCCCGGCCTATCTAAGCCTTGCGCCTCGGCCAGACGGCCGAGCGCTTAAAAGGGGGGACGTGAGCCTTAGCAAGGGCCCCGGGCCCGCAAGGAGACTGACTTGAGGGCCTTGGTGAAGCTCGGCGGCTCAGTAATTACGCGTAAGGAGGTCGAGTGGTCGGTCAACAGGGAGGCCCTCAGTAGGCTGTGCGCCGAGCTGGCGGAGGCCTGGAGGGCGGGGGTGGAGCTAGTGGTAGTCCACGGAGGGGGCTCCTTCCCCCACCCCGTGGCTGAGAGGTTCAGGGTCCACGAGGGGCTGAGGTCCGGGTCGCTCGAGGAGCTGATGGGCTTCGCGCTCACCAACGACGCGGCGGCCAGGCTGAATAGGGTGGTGGTGGCCTCCCTCCTCGAGGCCGGGGTGCCCGCCGTCAGCCTCCAGCCCTCGGCCTCCCTCCTGGCCAGGAGGGGGAGGGTGGAGGAGGTCTACGGAGGGGCGCTGAGGCGCATGCTGGAGCTCCGCCTCGTCCCGGTCCTCTACGGAGACGCAGTCATGGACGTAGAGTCCGGCTTCTCAATAGCCTCGGGCGAGGCCCTCCTCGAGGCCCTAGCGCCCCTCCTGAGGCCCCAGCGGATAGTCGTCTGCGTAGACGTGGACGGCGTCTACGACAAGTACCCAGGGGGGAGGCTCGTCGAGAGGGTGTGGAGGGGCAACGTGGAGGAGGTAGTGAGGGGGCTGGGAGGGGCCAGGGGGGCCGACGTGACCGGCGGCATGCTCCACAAGGTGGAGGCCCTCTACAGGCTAGCCCTCAAGGGCTACCCGTCGATCATAGTCAACGGCCTCAAGCCCCGCCTCGTCCTGAGGGCGCTGATGGGGGAGCCGTGCGAGGGGACGGTAGTTGAGCCGTGAGCCCAGCGTGGAGGAGGTGATGGCTGGCTTGGCGAGGAGGGTGGCTGAGTGTAGGCGCTGCGAGCTGTGGAGGACGAGGACCAACCCCGTCGTGGGGGAGGGCTCCCTGAGGCCGAGGGTAGTCTTCATAGGCGAGGCCCCGGGCAGGAGCGAGGACCTGCAGGGCAGGCCCTTCGTAGGGGCCGCCGGCCAGCTCCTCACGGAGCTCCTCAGCAGCATCGGCCTAACGAGGGGCGAGGTGTACATAGCCAACGTGCTGAAGTGCAGGCCCCCGAACAATAGGGACCCCCTGCCCGAGGAGGTGGAGGCCTGCTCCCCCTTCCTAGACGAGCAGCTCAGGGCCCTCAGGCCCCCGATAATATCCACGCTGGGGCGCTTCTCCACCTCCTACGTCTTCTCCAGGGCCGGCCTCGCCTTCACTAGCATGTCCAAGGTCAGGGGGAGGGTCTTTCGAGTGGAGCTGCTGGGCTTTAGGGCCAGCCTGCTCCCCACCTACCACCCTGCCGCGGCGCTGTACTACCCTAGGCTAAGGGCGGCGCTGGTCGACGACTTCAAGAAGCTCGCCTCGCTCCTCGCGCGCGAGGCCAGGGGGGCGGACTTGAGCAGCTTCATGTAGCCCGCGGCCGGGGCTCAGCTCCAGAAACCCTCTTCACCCCTCCGCCAATCAAGCCCTCATCATCCCGGCCGAGGCTCGCCTAGGCCTCCACTAGGGTCTCCGTGCTCCTGACGCCGTCCATGGAGTTTATCCTCGACGTGAGCTCGGCCACCGCGCCCACGTCCCTCGCCTCTATGAAGCAGGCTATGTCGAAGCGGCCGAAGGTGAAGTAGGCCTTCCTGACCTCGGGCAGTTCCCTCAGCTGCTTGAGGAGGGCCTCCATCTTCGTCGGCACGGCCTTAATTAGCACGCACGCCCTCACCATGCTACCACCTAGGCCTGGACCTCCACTAGGGTCTCAGTGAACACGACTCCGGCCAGCCTCGATATGCGCATGGCTACGCTGCTGAGCTCCTTGAAGTCGCTGGCCTCCAGGTCCGCGACCACGTCGTACCTGCCCAGGACCGTGAAGGAGTCCTTGACCTCCTTGAACTGCCTGAGCCTCTCGGCCACCTCCTTGAACCTCCCCCTCTCGCTCCTAATCAACATACACGCCCTAATCAAGGGGCTCGCCGCTCTAACTCAGCGCCCGGCCCTTATATTGTTAGCCGCCGTCGGTCCAGCCGAAGCGCTCCAGGGCCTCCCACAGCCCCTCCCTCACCGGCTCCTTGAGCTCCTCCACCTCCCCTCCCCTCTTGACTAGGCAGACGCCCTCCTCAGGGGGGGTGGCGAGGCCCACCTCGTAGGCCTCGGCGCCCGCCCTCCTAATGGCGTCGACCACCCTCCCCGCCTCCCCCGGCCTGGCGGCCACCACTAGAGTCCCCGAGCTTATCGTCCTCAGCGGGTCCACCCCCAGCGCCTCGCAGAGCCTCCTGACCACGGGGTCTACCGCCACCCTCTCCTCGAACACCCTGGCCCCGACCCCGGAGGCCCAGGCCAGCTCCTGGACGGCCCCGAGGACCCCTCCCTCAGTGGCGTCGTGCATCGCCGCCGCCCCAGCCTCAGCAGCGGCCATGGCCTCAGGCACCACGCTCACCCTCCAGAGGAACGACTTCAAGTACTCCAGCTCGCTCCGGCTTAGCTTCTTGAGGGCCTCCTCCTCCAGCTCGTGGGCCATTATCGCCGCCCCCTCTATGCAGGCCCCCTTCGTAATTATCAGCACGTCCCCCGGCCTGGCCCCCGAGCTAGTGATCAGCCTCCCCCTCGGGGCCTCCCCCATGGCCGTCGCGACGGCCACGCTCCTCCTCAGCCCAGCCACGACCTCGGTGTGGCCGCCCACGACGGAGGCCCCCAGCCTCCTACAGGCCTCGTCCACCTGCTCCATCACTTCCCTCAGCTCCGCCGCCCCCGCCCCCTCGCGCAGCAGGAGGGTCAGCAGGAGCCACCTAGGCCTGGCCCCCCTGCACGCCACGTCGTTGGCCGCCACGTTAACGGCCAGCCAGCCCAGGTTACGCAGGGCGCCGGTTATCGGGTCGCAGTGGACCACCAGGGCCCTGTCCCCCATGTCTATCACTGCAGCGTCCTCGCCCACCCCGGGGCCCACTAGGACCCTCTCGTCCGGGGCCCCGAGCCTAGTGAACACTAGCTCGGCCAGCGCCTCCGGGGGGACCTTGCCGTAGGGAGGGAGGGGCGCCCGCAAGTCTTTTACCCAGAGGCATCGCTCCATAGTGAGATATTAAGGTAGAGGGTCTAGCGATGGAGGCGGGGGAGGAGGGCCTCTCTCAAATATACCAAGCGCTAAGCAACCCCCACAGGCGAAGGATAATCCAGCTCCTAGGGAGCCGCGGCCCGCTCCCCTTCTCCGAGCTTAAGAGGAGCCTGAGGATAAGCGTGGGCGCCCTCTACCACAACTTAGACCAGCTCAAGCCCCTAGTCTTTCAGCTAAGCGACAAGCGCTACGCGCTGACTGAGAGGGGCATGGCGGCGTACGACTTGCTGAAGAGGGGGGCGGACTTCCTGGAGGACTCGGCCTCCTCCCCTCCCATGCCCCCTTGGGCCAGGGCCCTCCTAGGCCTAGTCTCCAGGCTCTTCCTCCCTAAGGAGCCCCTGGCCTCGCTCTACGCCAGGCCCGGGCCGGGCCTAGGGGCGGCGGCCGCCTCAGCACTAGCGCTCGGCGCCCTCGCGTGCGCCCTGACGCGCACGGAGGTCATCCTCACCTACGTGAGGCACAGCAGGGGGTCCCTCTCCATACCGTGGCTGGGCCCCCTATGCGCCGACCCCGCCCTCCTCTCGGCCCTCACCTTCATCGCCACCTGGCTCACCTTCTCCATCCTCCCCTACGCCATAGTGAGCTTGCTTAAGTGGAGCTGGGGCTGGGCGAGGCTGGCCAAGTTTATGGCGGGGTCCGCCCTCGCGACGCTTCCCGCCGCTGCCTACGTGCTAATTTACAACGCCGTCGTGAGGCTGGGGGCGGGCGGCTACGCGACCTACGCCGCCCTGGGGGCCGCCTTCGCCATCCTCTGGGCGATGATGATAGGCCACATAGCCGCCCACTTAAGCGTAGCCAAGAGGGTGAGCAGCGCCAGGGCCCTGGCGGTGATGGTGGCAGTCGCCTACTTGTGCATGGCCTCTCAGCACGGCCTGCTGGTGAAGTGGCTCCTAGGCCGCTAGCTCTGCCGCGGCCCTCATCTTGGCCACGGCCGCAGACGCCTCCGCGGCCGTTTGGGCGTAGGCGAGCACCTCCACCTCCCTCAGCCTGTTCCGGCGCCCGCAGTAGGGGCAGCGCCTGGAGGAGTACCTCAGCGGCGAGGCCTGGATGCTGCGGCAGTTGGAGCAGCGGAAGATCACGTACCTAGGCTCCGGCAAGCCGCCCCACCAGGGGGCGGCGGGCCTATTAGCTGCAGCGCGGCCGCGCTAGCGGGGGCGTGGCAAAGATTTATAGGCCCTCATCCACCCCCTCCCCACTCGACAGATGGGCTGCTCGCTAGTGGAGAACTGCGGAGTGATAGGCATACTTTCACTCGAGGGGCTTGACGTAACCCCGCTGCTAATTAGCGGCCTCGAGGCCCTCCAGCACCGGGGCCAGGAGGCCTGGGGCATAGCCGTCTGGGGCCACCGAACGTTCAAGAGGCCCGGCGTGGTGGCGCAGTCCATTGAGGCGGAGTACGACGCGATCCGTAGGATGAGGGGCAGCGCCGGGATAGGGCACGTGCGCTACTCGACGACCGCCAGGTCGACGGTGGAGCACGCCCAGCCGATAGACCTAGGGGGCCCGGGGGACGAGCGCGGCTTTAGGATAGCCCACAACGGGACGCTCGATAGGGACCTCTTAGCGGAGGCCCTCGAGGGCGCGCGCCCCCCCTCGCCGCGCGGGGTGAGCGACACGGAGCTCCTGGGGATGTGCCTCTACAGGATGCTCA
Source organism: Candidatus Nezhaarchaeales archaeon (assembly GCA_038894875.1). GTDB lineage: Archaea > Thermoproteota > Methanomethylicia > Nezhaarchaeales > B40-G2 > JAOAKM01. The sequence goes on along the minus strand of JAWAOK010000034.1, from coordinate 104 downwards.
GGGAGGGGAGGGGCTGGGCCGAGGCCTTTGAGAGGCTGAGCCCCGCCCTAAACGGCTCGTTCTCGCTAGTCGTGCTGACGTCCCGCGGCGAGCTCGTGGGCGTC
>JAWAOK010000033.1:0-12686 GCA_038894875.1 Candidatus Nezhaarchaeales archaeon | reverse complement strand
AGGCCATCTCCCCTCCCTACGGCGTCAGCCTCCACCTGTCCCTCGGGTACAGGACCACCTCCCTTATGTTCCTCCTGGCCGCTATGACCATCATCAGCCTAGCTAGCCCCAGCCCCCAGCCCGCGTGGGGCGGCATCCCGTAGTCGTAGCACTTCAAGTGGTGCCTGAACCCCTCCGGGTTTAGGCCCTGCTCCCTCATCCTAGCCTCCAGCTCCTCCCTCCTGTGTACCCTCCTCCCCCCGGAGGCCACCTCGAGCCACCCGTACATTAGGTCGAAGCTGTGCGACCTAGAGGGGTCGTCGTCCCTCGGCTTAATGTAGAAGGGCTTTAGGCGCGAGGGCCAGCCCACTATGAAGAAGGGCCCGCCGAGCTCCTCGCCGAGCGCTCTAAGTGCAGTGGTCGAGAGGTCCTCACCCCAGTTGAGCTTGATGTTCCGCTCAGCAAGTATCTCTATTGCATCATCGTAACTAATTCTGGGAAAGCGGCTGGGCAGCTCCGGTAAGAGGGCGCCGCGGAGCCTCTTTAATTCATTGGGGCAGCGCTCATTAAGCTTGAGGAATACATATGATAGGTACTCTTCAAGTAAGACCATGACGTCTTCCTCATCGGCGAAAGCCACCTCAACATCGAGTGATGGAAACTCATTTAAATGGTGTACGGTGTCAAATTCCTCAGCCCTGAAGAACACACCCACTTCGAAGACTCGTTCAAAGGATCCCGTAAGCTGCTCCTTATAGAGCTGGGGGCTCTGGGCCAGGAAGGCCTTAGACCCAAAGTAGTCAATGGAGAATAGCGACGCTCCCCCCTCAGTCGCAGTAGCTAGGATCCTAGGGGTCACGACTTCAATAAAGTCGCGCGCAGAGAAGAACTCCCTAGTTACTTGAAGAAGGTGGTGGTTTACGATAAAGATGGCCCGCTCCTCGGGTCTCCTTAAGTCCACGAAGCGTGCGTCCAGCCTCGTCGGAAGCTCGGCGGGAACTTGACCCTTAGGGTCCAGAGGCAGGGGGCTCACGGCAGGATTTAGAACCTCAAGGGAGCTTAGCACGACCTCGACGCCACTCCTTGCTTTAGAGCTTTGTCTAACTATTCCCTTGATTGTTACGACGCTCTCCCTAGTTAAGTCCCTGACTTGAGCCATAACCTGTGGAGGTGTCTCGCCCTCCTTGAGAACTATCTGAGCTATTCCAGAGCGATCCCTGAGGAGGAGGAACTTTATCTTGCCCAGGTCCCTAACTTCATGAACCCATCCAGCTAATTTGACCTCCTGTCCCTCTAAGTCCTTACTTAGCTGAGAGGCGAGGTGCGTTCTGAATGACCCCATGGCTCTTTTCCTCAAGGAGTTGTGAAACTTAAGCGCTAGTGCATTTATATAAACCTCAAAGCAGGAAGCTAAGGGGGGTTTAGCTTGGCCATTGTAAGTGATGCCGCCCGGAGGTTTATTGCAGAGCTCTCTTCGTTAATGGGGAGGAGCGTTGAAGTCAGGACCGCCCAAGGGAGGGTTTACGAAGGGAGGCTCATAGCATACGACCATTCAAATTTAAACTTGTGCTTGGCCGATGCTAAGGACTCTGAGGGCAGGTCCCTGTCCAGAGTGTTCATTGCCGGAGGCGTCGTGACCGAGATAATTAGGAAGGAGGAGCCATTTGACCTAAGGGGGCTTGCCGAGGCTTTAGAGAAGGTGTTCCCTAAAATGGTCACTTTCCACGAGGAGGCCAACGTAATAACCATCATGGATAGGGTCAGGATAACTGAACAAGGGGTTATTGAGGGTACGGGCCCCATCGCCGAGAGAGCTAAGAAGGTCTTCGAGGAGTTCGTCAGCTCGAGGAAGGCGGCGTAGTCTGTACGTCTCCTACGAAGGCCTTAATTAGCGAGACTACTTCCTCAACGACCTCCCTAGACCAAGGGAGGGCCGATGGCATAAGGGGCCTAAAGGCTACGCCCTTCTTGAGGCACGACTTCAAAGCGTAAGTATAGACGAGCCCCTTAAGGGAGGGGTCGTGGAGGTAAACGACTAGCTTGAAGCCGCCTCTATCTATAATACTAGCCACTTGCGCGGCTGAGGCTTCCTCAAGCTCTTCTTTGAGCACCTTGGCAGGGATGTGCTGAGATGCAGGATAGGTCTCATCAAGCTCCAGCGGGACAACTCCTAAGGGGGTAGCATATATACAGATGTCGACTAAGTCGAGGCCATTGTCAAGAAGCGAGAAAAGGCGCTTTAAGAATGCCTTGACTGCCTTCGACCTAGAAAATGGGGTTGTTGGGGGAGGGGGGATAAGGAGGAGGACGGGCCTATTGAAGGGGAGCCTCTCCACAACCCTCTTCCTAAACCTATGGACCTCGGGCCTCAGGGTCGATAGGGGGCTGGGGAGGAGGAGCCCTCTGGGCTTAGATATGGGGGTGCCCTTCTCTAAGAGCGGGGCTAGGCTCGCCATCTTTCGCAAGGCTGAGGTCATTGATGGATGTTGGGCCCCCCTCGCCTCTATGAGGTCCCACAGCCTGCCCTCCTTAATTGCCTGCTTTACCTTCTTCAGCTCAGCTAAGCAGATGTATAGATTGTGCTTAGCTAGCATTCCCTCTGCCTCGGGCTTGGGCATCTCGCGAAGCTCCTTGGCAGTTAGTCTAGAGCAGACGGGGCAGCTGCATGGAAGGTAATCGAGGTCCTCGATGCGCAGGGTGCCTGTCTCAAGCATGTACCTTCCTTGGCGAGCGTAAAGTGCATACGAGGCCGAGTCGAAGGTGTCGCAGCCCAACCCCACGGCCAGGGGGAGCATCATGGGGTGGCCCGCGCCAAAGAGGTGGAAGGGCTTTCCTGGAGGCAAGTGAAGCTTAGCTGCTATTATCATGTCAGTGAGGACATCAAACATGTATTGTTCCATTATTTTAGTGGGGCTGCCAAGGGCGTAGAGGTCAAAGGGCAGCTTAGCCATCTCACGAGCACAAGAACTAACTAAATCGAGCCAGGTCCCTCCTTGGATAGGGCCCACCCAAAGGCTCTCGCCCCTCTCAAGCTCAAAGAGCCCCTTAGCTCTCCTCAAAGTCTCCTCTACAGTAAACTCAGCCCTGCTCCTTGCAGCAGGATAGCCAGTGGGTACGTCTAGTATGACTGCTATGTCTGAGCCTATCTTCACTTGGAAGTCCACTATTTCATCAGGGGATACGTCGACCCTGCCGTACACTAAAAGTTGGTAGGCCCCTGAATCGGTCATGATTATTCCCTCGAAGCCGAGGGCCTTGTGAAGCCCTTTAGTCAATAGTTCCTCTCTCATACTTTTCATCAATAGGTAGGCGTTAGTAGTGATAGCCTCGAAGCCCATTTCACGGAGCTCGCGCGGAGAAATTAGCTGCTTCGATGGGTTTACCACCGGTAAGAGGGCGGGGGTCTCCAGCCTACCCCGGCGTGTACGTAGCTCGCCCACTCTACCCAATAGGTCGCAGTGCCTTACCTTAAACAAGAGGAGCCCCAGCTATATGTATGCTTGACTCTCCCCCCTACGCTCTGCTGCTCTCTTTTCTAGCAGGTCCTTGACCTCCTGCTCTATGCGTTCAGCGTCTTTAATGAGCTCCGAGCAGTCCACGTCCAATCCATAAAGTTTATTAATTATATCCACTGAAGTCGCTGCCGCTAAAGGGTCGGGTCGCTCAGCGGCTGCGTAAGGGAGTATGGCCAGGGCTGGGAAATCCCTGACCTCAAAGCGATGCAGCATTAGGGCGAGGGGGCCAGTTATCAGGAGCCCCTTCTCAATAAAGGGCAAGATTGGGGCCCCCCTGCGGACGTATGCCTCAGTGGCAGCACACCTAGCCTTAGAAGACCCGTCTGTCCTAAAGCGCTGATCCAGCCCTCCTATTAACACGGCCTCCTCCATCCTAGAGTCCACAACCCAGTCGGCAATGGCTCTAAAGAGACCATACTGATCGCGAATAGGCGGCAGGGCCTCAGCGACTAGGAAAAGTAGGTCGTTAAAGCTGTAGAGCTGAAGGGGGGAGATCAGCCTGCCGCCCTCCATCCACACGAAGGGGGGTAGCGCTGAGGTCTCCACGACGCCGACGGGCTCGGCCCTAAGCTTAGCCACTAAGTGTTTAATGGCTATATAACCGACGAAGCCTATCCCCTGAAATCCTGTGAAGAAGGCTCTCCACCTCTTCTCCCTAAACCTAGGCTTCAAGGTCACGAGAACTCTCAAGGCGGGACCGAGATACCTTTTATAGGAAGGTTTATTAAAGGAGCGTGCTCTCGTCGCTGGAAAAGAGAGTTGGCAGATGGTAGAGGGGAAGTTGAAGATAGCCTTCCAAGGAGGAGGTAGGGAAGTAGGCCGGTCGGCCGTCTGGATTAAGGGTAGTGGAGGTTCTATACTGCTAGACTATGGAGTGCGTCTAGAGGAGCCTGAGCCGCAGTTCCCGCTCCACGTCCCACCCCGCGATATAGATGCAATAGTGTTGACGCACGCGCACCTCGACCATGCTGGCGCTGCGCCACTGCTCTACGTTAGCTTAGCCAGACCAGTCTATGCTTCACAACTAACTGCAGAGGCCCTGGAACTGTTACTGAGGGACTTCATGAAGATCTCTGGTTACTACATTCCTTACGAGTGGAGCGATGTGGAGAGGATGCTTAGGCATTTACGTGCTGTTAAGTCTGGCGACCGAGTTAAGGTTAAGGAGGCCTGGATTAGCTTCTACAATGCTGGTCACATACCTGGAAGCTTACAAGTGCTTGTAGAAGTAGATGGTAAAAAGGTACTGTATACAGGAGATGTGAACACCATCGAGACTAAGCTGCTAAAGCCGGCAGACATAGTAGCTGAGGAGCTCGACGCGATAATAATTGAGGCAACGTATGCAGGTGTAAATCACCCAGAGCGAGGGGGGCTTGAGAGGGAGCTTGTAAGATCGGCTGCAGAGACGTTAGAGGACGGGGGGAGGGTCCTCATTCCCTCCTTCTCAGTCGGCAGGGCTCAAGAGGTAATTTGTATACTGGCCTCCGGCAATGTCAAGTTCCCCATTTTCCTAGACGGTATGGCCAGAGCGGTCAGCCAAGTCTTCCTCAACTACCCCCAGTTCTTTAGAGACTACGACCTATTGAGGGGGGCTCTCTCCAATGTTCACTGGGTGAAAAATAGGGGGGATCGCAAGAGGGCGCTGAAGGAGCCCAGCATTATAGTCACGCCAGCGGGGATGTTGAAGGGTGGCCCTGCAATAGAGTACATGAGGAGGCTGATGGATGATCCAAAGAGCTCGGTTTACCTAGTGAGCTACCAGATTCCAGGTACGCCAGGCAGAGTCTTACTTGAGACGGGGAGGTTTGAAGTAAATGGAGAGGCGAAGAGGGTGAGGGCTGCAGTAAAGTGGTTTGACCTCTCTTCTCATGCTGGGGACGAAGGGTTATGGAGAATATTGAGGGGGTTGAGAGGGAATCCGAAGGTGTTCATAGTCCACGGCGAGGCTAAGGCTTGCGTAGAGTTAGCCGAAAGGGTTGAGACAGAGTTAGGGCTGAAGGCCTGTGCCCCTACCGTAGGAGAGGTCTATACCTTGTAAGGGGGAAGGGCTACTTTATTTCAACAACTGGGCACTTAATCTTTGACAGTATCTCTGAGGCTTGTGAGGACGGGGCCTTTAGCGTATAAAGTCTGCTGGGCGTCCTGAGCTTTAGCTTAACTAAGTCCCCCCGCCTAACTACCCTGCACTCCTTAGCCCTCTCAGAAAGGGCGAGGAAGGTCTCAGCGTCAAATACTTCGCTAGGCATCAAAGTTCTATAGGATGTGCAGGCCTTTAAGCCTTCCTGGCGCGGCCATCTAAGAGGGGCAGGGGCAACGTAGGCGGGGGCCTGAGGGAGGAGTGGGCCGGCCCGGACTCGAACCGGGGACCAGCCGCGTGTGAGGCGGCTATTAGGGCTGAGCCATCCTAGCCAGCTAGACCACCGGCCCTACCCCTCCAAATGGGGGCCTGGTAAAAAAGGTTCGTCAACTAGCGCTTGATGGCCCTGCGCTTCCACCTTAAGTTCTTTCCCTTACATCTCCGGCACTTCTCCGCCGTCGGTGGATTCTTAGCTCCGCACTTTCTACATATCTTGTAAAGGAGGAGTTTCTTCTGTGCGATTTGCAGCTTTTCGGGATCTGCTATCGGCACAGGGGGTCACCGTAGCTGCTTGGCAACTAGTTAAGGGGCGCCTTAAAACCTATTCCTTCATGGCTTCGATCACGACGTGAGACGATGTATGCGTGACCCCGGTCATTTTGGAGAGGTCCCTCAAGACCTCCGCTAGCGCGCTCTGCTCAAGAACCAGTATGAGGTCAACGTCCCCGGTCACCCTATACACCTGTTTAACTGGCATCTTTAGCACATTAGCATAGACCTGCTCCCTTAGCCTGGGCTCGACCCTGACGAAGACGAAGGAGTCCTCCCTCTTAACCCCAAGGAGTTCTAAGGCCTTTGGAGTGAGTTCTATGAAGCCCCTCCCGGTCCTAATGAGGCCCTCTTCGCGCAGTCTATGCAAGTGCATACTTAAGGCCTGTCTGGTTATGCCTAACTCTTTTGCGAGGAGGCTTTGGGACTTATTCACCGTATACACTTTCATGACTCGACTCATTAAGTAAAGCTTATACAAGATTTCTCGCTGCCGCTTGGTTATACCAGCTTCGGTCTCCTTTGCCAAGCCCTCACTCATCATTCTTTTTCAGCCAGTTGCTTTAAGTTTTTTACTGCTAACAACCTTCAACCTTGAGAAACTAGCCACTCTAGTAGGGGGTAGCGTTGGGCAGACCTGAGGATGGCCTGGTGATCGTTGGTAGCAAGCCGACGATGAATTACGTGCTCGCCTGCCTAACTCTCTTTCACCAGGGGTCTAGTAGAGTAAGAGTGAGGGCCAGGGGCAAGGCTATTAGCAAGGCGGTCGATGTGGTGCTCTTGGTGTTAAATAGATTTGCAGTAGACGCTGAGCTGGAGAAGGTGGAGCTGGAGAGGGAGAGGCTGATGTCGAAGAGCGGGAGGCCTGTGGAAAAGAGCGCGATAGTAATAACGTTAGCAAAGAGAGCGCGATGAAGATGTTTACGCTTTAAATTCCCGTAATTAAAGGAGGGGAGGGGACCGTTAGGGGGAGGGGCTTGAATATACCAGTGTGCCACTTTTGTCTTAAGAGCGGCTTCCTATGCCAGAGCTGCAGCGACAAGCTGAGGAGGGGGGAGGTCACTCAATTAGATTTGGAGGTGATTAAGAGCCTCCTAGAGCTAGAATCTCGCTTTCCTCAGTTAAGGAGTTGCTCCTTCCATAAGGCTGTAGAGGTCTCCGACCTTATATTCGTGTTTGTAGACTGCAAGAAGAAAGTGCCTAAGTCGATATGGAGAAAGATTAGCAAGACGGTTAGTGAGGAAAAGAAGAAGGTAATCAGGATAGTAGAAAAGACCTCTAGCCTCAAGGCCTTCTTGACGCAAGTCCTCTTTCCAGCGAGGATAGCCAGCATCAATACTATATGGCTGCCCGACGGTTCGTGGGAGAGCTGCGTCGCAGTGCCAGCTGCCGACTTTAAGAAGTTGCCCGCCGACCCTAAGGTTCTTGAGATGTTAATAAGGGACGTTATGAGTGAGAAAGTTACTATAGTCCCCGTGGGGTAAGACATGAGTGTCATTAAATCGGTCGTAAGGGTAGGCAAGGTAGTAATGAGTGAGGTTCCTAACGTGTTTCGAGTAGAATTGCTAGGCCTAGAGGGGGAGACCATTAAAAGGCTCGTGGCAGAGCTTCCCAAACAAGTCCAGGTCTTTAGAGAGGGGGAGGTGGTGGAAGTAGAAGTCTCTAACCAGCCAATATCCTGGGGAGATGGGGCAGAACTCTACTTAAGTGGGCGGGTTTTTGCAGCCAAGAGGGGGGATGGGGGGGAGCATATATTTTACCTCTCGGTCGGAGGGCTCCAATTAAGGCTAGTAGTTGAGGGCGTACCGTTAAAAGTAGAACCCCTTAGCAAGGTTTATGTAGCCTTTAAAGCCAAGGAGGCATAGGGGCACTTTCACTCAACTCTCTCGTCGCTAACTCCTTCCCCTTATCTCATCTGAGCGGTCTGACTAAGCGTCCATTATTTATGCTTGAGCCTACAACTGTCACGCATAAAAGTTAATTGTTGGCTATTTGCCCGGTCGCGGGTGTTAAGGTGGAGAGCGCCACTTGCAGCGAGTGCGGCGGCAAGGTAGTACTGGGCTATGGGAGGGAGCTAGTTTGTACGACGTGCGGTTTAGTTCAGTCTGAAGGGGGGGAAGGAGTATGGAGCATAGGAGAGGCCTTAGGTCACTCGTCACCCACTAAAAGGATAGGGATAGCTCATGCAGGTAGTGTAATAGGTTTCGAAGAGGGGCTTGGCCTAATTAATAAAGTTGGAATATTGAGCCCAGGCTTAAAGTCGAAGTTTTTACGGCTTAAGCGCCTTCAGCAAATCCAGCCCAGAGGGGGAAGGGCAGAGGGCGTTGCTGAGGGGGAAAGGGCACTTATGAGGGTTTGTGCCTACCTAGGGCTTCCAAGCTCAATATTATGGAGGGCCTTGCACATATATAGGAGGGCCGCTGCCTCCCTCAAATCCAACATCCGCTTATGCGTGACTAGAACCGCTTTAGCGGCCGCCTGCCTTACAGCGGCGGTCCTTACAAGCAACCAAGGAGCTGTAACACCGAAGAGGGTCATCGAGACGTTCAGGGCAATGGGTCACAGGGTCAACTTTAACAGCTTCTCAAAGGCCATGATCTACATAAAGAGGTCCCTAGGTCTAAGCATAGCGCCAAGAGGCGCGCATACCTACCTCTCATATATCGTTGAGGCGGCTTTAGGCCAAGTAAATGCTGAGGTCAAGGCGAAAGTCCTGGGGTTGGCAAAGGATCTTCTCGATAAGTTGCCTAGAGAGGCCCTCGGTGGAAGGGCTCCAAGGATCTTAGCTGCCGCGGCAGTCTATGCAGCAGCTAAGGTAGTGGAGGGGGAGGTGGGGGCGAAGAGGCTAGTAACTCAAAAGAGTTTGAGTAAGGTGGTTGGTGTTGCTGAGTTTTCAATAAGGCTACACTTTTCAAAGCTCTTTAAACCTCTCCTTAGGGGTGAGAGAATTGAAAACAGGCCCGAAGGAAATAGCTGAGGCAATGGCAGCTGAAGGGGTCGAGCCTGACGTCATTAAGCGCGTGCTCTTAAACTTAGGATTTAGCCAAGAGGAGGTAATTAGGGCCACGGCTAGGGCATGCATAATTACAACTAGTCCGAGTTTTAGTAAAGAGGGTGGGCAAGCGCAAGGTCAGCGAGGGGGCGTAGGGCGTACTGCAGTTAAGGAGGGGGATGTGGTACCCCATAATGTTAAGGAGCTTCAGCGCAGACTTTCAGTTCTAGAAGGGCGTGTGACTGCACTAATAGACCTGCTTTCAGATTATGTGCCTGCCATTGTGGAAAAGGTAAGAGCTAAGGAGCTTAACGATGGAGGAGTGCGAAGTTTCGTGTAAGTCCATCTCAGCCACTAAGTCCAAGCAGCTGCTCTTAAAGTGCCCCATGGAGCTAGGCGGCGACTTAGCAAGCAGTGAGTCTTGCCGCGGGAGGACCATATCTCTTTTACCGGGTAAGAGGGTCGAGAAGCTAACCATCGTATCAGCGAAGCTGAAGAGGTCGTACGCTGGCCAGCCGCTGGAATTGCTGCAGGAGTATGCTGAGGCTGTGTTCAAGGCGAAGTGGCAGGTGTTCGACGCGGATCTACTTCGATCATGTAGTGGGCCTTTAAGCTGTCTGGAGGCCAAGAGGCGCTTCCTCCAAGCGCTCTTCTCCCTCCGCCCTCCACTAGGCAAGGTCTATGTAGACCCTCTTAGAGCTCTATCTAACCTTAAGGAGGAGAGGGGCAAGCTCTCAACTATCAAGAAGGTGGGTGAGGAGTGTAGCGCGTGTCTAAGTGAATATGAGGGGGCTTTAAGAAGGCTTGAAAAGATTATAGAAGGAACTAGGCTGTATAAGGCCTTAGAGAGGGCTTATAGAGAGACTAAAGTAGCTGAGGGTGCATATGCTAAGGTTTTAAGGGCCTCAAAGATCGAGGCGCTTCAATGGGAGGGCGAGGGCGACATAGGGGTAGAGGCAGGTGAACTATTAGATATCTACGAAGTGCCTCCATTTCGCATACGTATAATGTACTTGACTCCTGTTGAGCGCCTTTATGCTCCATCAATTGTTCTAAAAGCCTGGGAGCGTAGCTTACTTAGTGAGGTAATCAGGAGGCTAAGGAGGACCTCAAGCTACATATATGGCTTAGTGGATCAGCGACTATCCCTCCTCATGGAGCTTAAGCGCAAGGAGGTAGTAAGCTTACTTAAGCAGCTATGGGCCGAGGGCGGGGAGGGGTTAGAGTCCACTAACTTAGTCGACATAGCTACCTACAAGCTACTTGGCCTACATAAGGTAGCTCCCTTCCTCATGGATGACCAAGTCGAGGAGTTCTTCTTGGACAAGCCGTCTACCTATGTATATCTGATTCATACAAAGTGGGGAAGGTGTAGGTCTAGCGTAAAGTTGAGCGGGCGAGACGTCGAAAGGATCATAACTCACTTAAAAATGGAGAGCGGCAGGCGCTTAGACTACGAAAATCCTTCACTGAAGTGTGAGGTAGTGACTGCGCGATTTCATATAAGGGCGTCAGTAGACGTGCCGCCTCTATCAGCCGACGGACCATCGCTAGACTTCAGGAAGCTTAGAAAGAAGGTCTGGACCTTACCGGAGCTTGTTGATAATGGCACCCTTAGCTCAGAGCTTGCTGCCTACCTAGTTCTATGTCTGTTCAGGAGGAGGAACTTAACGATAGTAGGGGAGCCGAACACCGGAAAAACCACGCTCGCAAATGCGCTTGACTTATGTACGCCGCCACATTGGAGAAAGATATACATCGAGGACGTTATTGAGAGCGTTTCGTTAAGGGAGCTTGGAAGGCATCAAGTGCGGCTGAGGGTTTCTCCATTTGAAAACCCACGGGAAGGCACCTCCAAGAGCTTAGAGGTCCTCAGGCTGCTGCACAGATCTCCGGATTTCGTAATCCTATCTGAAATTCAAACTCCCGAGCATACTAAGGCGCTATTTCAAGCACTGGGGTCCGGGCTCAGGGGCATTCAAACATGTCATGCCTCCACCATAGATGGCTTGTTAAGGAGGTGGGTACTGCACCACGGGATACATCCGATAAACGTCTTAGACCTCGACATCCTGATCCTAATGAAGTCTATTTGTCAAGGAGGAAGGGAGGTGCGAAGGGTCGTTAAAGTATGTGAGGTCTCGCCGGACGAGGGAGGGTATAGGCTTACTGAGGTATTCTCATGGTCCCCTCAGGCAGGGCTGCTTAGGCTGATGGACCTCTATGAGACTCCTACCCTAATGAAGATCAGGGAGTTCGAGTACTTACCAAGGGCAAAGTTTATTGAGGAGCTGCAAGAGTACCAAAGGGCTATTGAGGAGCTAGCTCTTTCGAAAGCAGGTATTAAGGAGGTAACCAGTAGGTTTGCACAATTGTTCTATAAGTATGTAGCTTAGCAAGGGGTCCGGGAGCTACGTCCCGAGGCTTATTAATTAAGCTGGCCGCGAGGTACGCATCGCTTCATGGCGATTGGAGGCTAAGGAGGGAGGATGTTGATAAGGCCATTGGCAGAGAGGCTAATTTAGTCTGGATCGCCCCACTAATAATTAGCCTATTGGGCTTCATAAGCCCGCTGGCTCTCCTATCGATCCCGCCACTCACGTATCTTGTGATTAGAGCGGTGGCTCTGCGAGCCGTGGGCAAGGCCTTATGCAAGAAAATGAGTGCTGAAAAGTACAGCCCTCTAATAATAAGTGAGCTTAGACTCGCCTATTGTGTAACTAAGTCGTTAGAGAAGGCGCTCCTCTTTGTAGCTGAGGGGGATTATCCCGAGGTGTCCACGAGCTTAAGGAAAATACTGAAGAGAGCCGAAGGCGGGGCGGATCTATCTAGAGAGGTGCTAAAATACGCGGAGAACAGGGCGCCTCCTGGCCTAGGGCAGTTCTTAGTTAGGTTCGTGGCGAGGCCCGAGGACTGCGCGCCCCCCCAAGGGCTCAATAGGAAGCTGCGGGAGGCATATGTAGAGGACGTTAAGAGGCTTCGTTTAAACGTCCTACTGTTTTTTGGGCTAGCCTTCTTGCTGCCCATCCCCGTCGCGTTATTGCTTCTGCTGTTGGGGCGGGTGGACTGCCTGCTGATTTCCACGCCGATCCACATCATAGCCTTGGCCGCAGCAGCTAAGATGCTTGCCATTAGAACGAGCGGGCCCATGGGGGGATGAAGTGGACGCGGCAGCGGCCCTGCTAAGTGTCCTCGCAACTCTATGTCTCTTTGCGGCAGCCAGGCTATTATCCTTGTCCACGGTCCTAACGGTAGTGTTGATGACGGCAGCCTTACCTGCCCAGTACCTTCTACTCAAGAGCATACATGCCAGTAGAGCTCGAGCCGAGAGCAAAGTAGCCGAGGAGGTGGAGGAATTATTGCGCGGCTTAGCTCATTGGCTGAGCTTAGGATTGGCTCTTGAGGTAGCTGTGCAGGAGGTAGCTCAGCGCCATCGCGGGATACTAAAGCCTTTGTTAATTAAGGTAGCTGAGAGAGTGGCAACTGGCAGCAGCATCGATGAGGCAGTAGAGGCAGTGTTCAGCAACCCAAGGCTCATTGAGGTCAAGAGGTTACTTATCCTCATCTCAAA
>JAWAOK010000032.1:0-13045 GCA_038894875.1 Candidatus Nezhaarchaeales archaeon | reverse complement strand
CTAGGATGTTGTGGGACGAGGCTAGGGACGTGGGCTCGGCCTTCGACCCTCGCAATAAGCTAGTTATAATGACTGGGCCCCTAACCTCAACGATAGCCCCCGGGGCTTGCAAAATCACCCTAGCCTCCATAAGCCCAGCCACAAACATCTATGGGGATAGTAACGTGGGCGGAACGTTCGGGCTGGAGCTAAAGAGGGCCGGGCTAGACGGAGTAGTCCTTGAGGGCGCCTCGAGCACCCCCGTCTACATATGGATAGACGAGAGGGGCGTGGAGGTGAGGGACGCCTCTCATCTATGGGGGCTCGGCAGCCTAGAGGCAGAGGAGGAGCTTAAGAGGGGGCTGGGGAGGGACGTTGGCACCTTAACGATTGGCCCAGCTGGTGAGAACTTAGTTAAGTTTGCCTGCGTTACGTGCGACTATGGCAACCAGGCCGCGCGGACTGGGCTAGGAGCAGTGATGGGGTTCAAGAAGGTCAAGGCGCTGGCGGCGAAAGGGTCGAGGAGCGTGCCCGTGGCCGATATCGACAAGGCAATGAAGGTCTATGAGGAGGTCGTGAACTTCATGGTGAGTAGGAAGGAAATTAGGGCTTGGTGGGACCAGGGGCTAATGCAAGTAGTGGAGTGGGCTCAAGAGGCCTCGTGCCTACCTACCTTTAACTTTAAGTCAGCCACCTTTGAGCATGCTGATAAAATAGGTGGAGCTGCCATAGCTAAGGCGAAGCGGAGGGACGTAGCTTGCTACCTGTGCCCGATGGCTTGTAAGAAGCTTGTCGAGGCCAAGGGTAAGGTGGTAATTGGGCCAGAGTACGAGAGTGCCGTGTTCCTAGGCTCCAACGTAGGGATTTCGTCGCTCGAAGACGTCGCTTACGCCAACTGGCTCTGCGATAACTTAGGGCTAGACACCATATCCGCTGGGGCGGCGGTGGCGTTCCTTGCAGAGTGCCGAGAGATGGGGTTAGTTAGTGAGGATGAGCTGGAGGGGGTAGATGTATCCTTCGGCAATGCCGAGGCTCTATTTAGGCTGCTCGAAATGATAGCATACCGCAGGGGCATCGGGGCTCTGCTAGCAGAGGGCGTTGAGGGGGCGGCGAGGAGGCTCGGGGGGAGGGCTTGGCGCGCCGCAATGCACGTCAAGGGGCTCGAAGTGACGGGATACGACGTCAGGGCAGCGCCGGCCATGGCGCTAGCCTATGCAACCGCAGACATAGGCGCGCACCACAACAGGGCCTGGGCCATAACATACGACGTGAAGGTAGGGAGGGATAGCTATGGGGAGGATAAGGTGAGGTGGGTCATCTACTTACAGCACGTTAGGCCGCTGTTTGACTGCCTTGGGGTATGTAGACTGCCTTGGGTAGAGTTGGGTGTAGACTTAAAGTTCTACGTAGAGCTCTATGAGGCGGTCACGGGGGTGGGGGTTGAGCTGAGTGAGCTCCTCCGTGGCTCGGAGAGAGTCTACAATTTAACTAGGGCAATAGCCGCCTATAGGGGATTGAGGAGAGAAAGGGACGCGCTCCCCGACAGATTCTTCGAGGATCCGATACCGGAGGGGCCATTGAAAGGAGCGAGGCTGGATAGGGGCAAGTTCCAGCAGATGCTCACTAAGTATTACGAAATCAGGGGATGGGATCCTGAAACGGGCTGGCCAACGCCGAGCAAGCTACGCGAGCTCGACCTTAGTGACGTGGCGGACGTCCTGTACGGAGGGGGCTGAAGTGAGGCTAGGGATCATAGGGGCTGGCAGGATAGGCGAGGCCATGATATCCGGCCTACTCAAGGCTGGCTTCATTAAGCCGAGCGACGTCATCGCCAGCGACATTAACGAGGAGAGGCTCAAGCGGCTGTCTTCGGCCTATGGCATTGAGTGCGTCAAGGATAACGCAGAGGTAGTGAGGAGGTGTGAGGTGGTCGTGCTGTCGGTCAAGCCCAAGGATGTGCGCAAGGTACTAGAGGAGATCAGGGAGGGGCTGACGGCCGACCACTTACTGATCTCTGTCGCGGCCGGTATTGCAACAAGCTACATAGCGAGGATATTAGATAAGCAAGTGCCGATTGTGAGGGCAATGCCGAACGTGGCGGTCTTCGTTAGAGAGGGGATGACGGCGATAACGCCCGGTCCATGGGCTGAGGAGCGACACGTGAAGTTGGCTGAGGAGCTCTTCGCCTCTGTTGGGAAGGTTGTCAGGGTTCCTGAGGACTTCTTTGACGCCATCACTGCGCTTTCGGGAAGTGGGCCGGCCTACGCTAGCCTCATCATTGAGGCCATGACTGACGCGGGCATACGCGTCGGCCTCCCGCGCGAGACCGCCGCCGTCCTGGCCGCTCAGTCCGTCCTAGGCGCGGCTAAGATGCTCCTCGAGACGGGGGAGCACCCAGCTAAGCTTAGGGAGATGGTTACCACTCCAGCTGGCGTCACCATCGAGGGGATAGTGGAGTTAGAGGAGGGCAAGCTGAGGGCTACCATAATAAGAGCGATAACTAGGGCCACTCAGCGCAGTAAGGAGCTACTGAACCAGTAGCAACGCCTAAAGCTCAGCCTCGCCAGTGAGGGGCCTAAAAGTCCACTCGTCACGCTCCTCGTACAGCTGACGCAGTAGCCTTACGGCCAGCTGCCTGGGCAACCTCATAAATAGCTTCCCTACATGCTTACAGAGCTGCTTAGCGGCAGCCACGCGGCTCCAGTCGGCGCAATCGTGAAGGACCTCCTTCGACTCTGAGTCCAGTATCACCGTGTACTCCTTAACCCTCGCCCTAAGCAGCCTAGGCCCCGCCTCCTCTATGTGGACTTCGCCGTCTGGTATCTCGCGCGCCCTCTCGAACCTACGTCTATCCATGAATAGCTCGAGGAGCTTAGTTGGATCGTCGCTCGAGAGCGCGAAGTAGGTCTCCATGCCCTCCTTAGCAGCCGCTATAGGCGGTGGGACCGCCCTGCGTCCAGCGAGGAAGCCCTCCGCCTTACTAAGAAGCTGAGCCTGCCGTGCCGTGAGCCTGCCCATTAACTTAAGCATTTGTAGGCAGTTAGTAACGGCATATCCATGGAAGTGGTTGTTGAAGTAGCCATAGAGAGCCTCCACCTTAGATAAGGCTTCGTTTAGCTTGGGGACCCAAGACCTAAGCTCGTCGAGGCCGTAGTAATAGTTATACCAAGGCCTCTTCCCCTTGCCATGCCATCGGACGTAGGCGAAGGGGGCGGTGACTCTAATTAGTGGGGGCAGCAGGGGCTCATCCACTATGACGTAGGCCACTTTAAAGCGCTCGAGGAGGCCGAAGACCTCCTCATTTAGCCAAGAGGGGTCTCTAAATTCGATGGAAAAGCTGTGCCCTTCGGGCAGCTCTGCAAGTAACTTCTCGAGCCTCTCAATGTCGAGGCGGAGCGATGGAGGGAGCTGGAAAAGTAGGGGCCCCATCTTCCCCGCTTCACGCAGCGGGCTTAGCAGTGAGATGAAGCGCCTGAGGTCGTCTATGACTCCGAGCTTAACGTCGAGCTCCTTTTCATGAGTTATTAGCTTAGGCACCTTAGCCGAGAATATGAAGGACTTGGG
This sequence comes from Candidatus Nezhaarchaeales archaeon, assembly GCA_038894875.1. Classification (GTDB taxonomy): domain Archaea; phylum Thermoproteota; class Methanomethylicia; order Nezhaarchaeales; family B40-G2; genus JAOAKM01. The sequence goes on along the minus strand of JAWAOK010000032.1, from coordinate 9,502 downwards.
AGTAGATCTGACCCACGCCTTAACTACGCTTGACGACGGATAGCTGTAAAAGGTGGAATCTATCTCAACTGTGTTAAATACCTCAGAGTACTGACGAAGCATGTACTTATCGGTCTCGTAAAATACGCCCACCCAATCTACGTAGGACCAGCCAGAAGTCCCTAAGAGTAGAGAGTGGGGCATGCGATTGCCACCGCCAGCCGAACTGTTGCTTTAGCTACGTCCAGCTTGAAAGCTTTGCCTGTAGCCTAGTCGCGTGAAAGCTCTCCATTCGCTTAATAAGCACGTCTACCCTATTTTCGGCGAAGCCCTTCTCATCGCATAAGAAGCGTTTGAGGCCCTCAGCATCTAGCTCTCGGTAGTCAAGGTTATAGTGGTGGGTGACGGGGGGGTTGAGGAAGAACCTCTTAACTTCATCGACGTGGCTGGGTAATTGGGACCTTATTGAGCTTGGAATAGCCTCCAGCCCACCGTACGTCTTAATTAGCTTCAATGCCTTTAGCGGCCCCACCCCCTTAATGCCTCTATTGAAGTCAGTGCCCATTAATATAGCTAGGTCTATCAGCTGGCTCCTCGATAGGCCTAAATAGCTGAGGGTTGCCTGAAGCTCAATCACCTCTGGCTTGAGCTTCTTAATTACTCCTCTGCTCGGCAGGAACTCAGTGCCCTGAATCGTTACGTACCTGACGAGCCTGGGGGACCCGAAGAGTAGTGAGTCAAAGTCCTGGCTGCCGGCCGCCCATACGTCCCCCCTTGCAGCCATAAAGGCAGTCTGGGCCTCCCCCTCGCTCGGGGCCTCTACATAGGGAATGCCGAGGAGCTTGAGCAACCTCTTGGAATCCTCCACCATGTCCTTAGTTAGGACGCCGCTGACGACTGCCTTAGAGAAGGCCTTGGCGAGGTCGCCCCTGCTAAGGGCCTCCCTCCACTCTATGAGGGCCCTCTCTCTAGAGCTCCTCCTCTTGGCAATCTCCTCCTTCTTAAAGCTGGGAGGGGGGCCGTCGAAGACGAAGACTAGGTCTATGCCGTAGTCGTAGAGGAGTCTGGTTGAGCGGAAGGCCAGTCCCACTAAGTGGGAAGTCACCTTGCCTCGGGGGTCCGTGAGCGGGGTGCCGTCTGGCTTCCTAATGAGGGCTAAGAATTGGTGGAGGGTATTGTTAGCGTCAATTGCGAGCCTCTTGCCACGCAGCCTCCTTAGCTCTGTGACCTCCTTAACTACGAGCTTAGAAAGCCGGACCCCCATCCCTAAGACACCTCATGGCGCTGACTAGCTCGGAACGCTACGCGACTCACGCTAAGACGCAATACTTAAAGACGTTAGCGGCTCTACTTAAATGCATCATGGTGAGGCTAAGCGAGGAGCTCGTTGCACACCTAGCGTGGCTAGCTAGGCTAGAGCTGACCGAGGAGGAGGTAAGGCGTTTCACCGAGCAATTGAATAGGGTGCTGGACTACTTTAAGATCTTAGACGAAGCGGACGTAGAGGGAGTTGAGCCTGCCTTTAATGTCCTGGGGCTCAGCAATGTGATGAGGGAGGATGAGGCGAGGCCCCCCTTAAGCCAGGAGGAGGCTCTGAGCAACGTCCCCGCGAGTGAGAATGGTTACGTAAGGGCGCCGCCGATGGTGGGCTAGCGTGAGGCGACTAATGAGCCTATCTGCCTTAGAGATCTCAGAACTAGTCGCCGAGGGGTCCCTGGAGGCTACAGAGGTCGTTGAGGCCTGCTTCAGCGCGATAGAGAGAGCAGACGACAAAATTCACGCCTTCCTAAGGACGTTTAAGGAGGGGGCTCTCAAGGAGGCCGAGAGGATAGAGGGGCTAGTTAGGCGGGGCATTAACCCAGGCAGGCTCGCCGGCGTACCCGTGGCAGTCAAGGATAACATCTGCGTCAAGGGGGTCGAAGTTACTTGTGCATCTAACATCCTCCGAGGTTATAAGCCCCCCTACAACGCCACCGTCATTGAGAAGATCGTCAGGGAGGGGGCCATAATCGTGGGTATGACGAACATGGACGAGTTCGCTATGGGCTCCTCCACGGAGAATAGTGCCTACGGCCCGACGAGGAACCCGTGGAGTCTAGATAGGGTCCCCGGCGGGTCCTCGGGGGGCTCGGCGGCAGCCGTCGCAGCTAGGATGGTGCCCCTGGCGCTAGGCTCGGATACAGGGGGCTCAATTAGGTGCCCAGCATCGTTCTGCTCCTTGGTAGGCATTAAGCCCACTTACGGCACCGTTAGCCGCTACGGCCTCATAGCCTACGCCTGCAGCCTGGAACAAATAGGGCCCCTAGCTAGGACCGTTAGGGATGCCGCTCTGCTTCTGGACGTCATAGCTGGGCGCGACCCAATGGATGCGACCAGCGTAGAGCCGCCGAGGAGGGTTAGGGTGGAGGACGTGGATGGAGACGTTAGGGGGCTCAAGCTCGCCGTCCCCAGGGAGTTGATGAGTGAGGGGTGCGACCCCAGGGTACTGAAGAGCGTCTGGAGGGCCATCCACCTCTTAGAGGGGCTCGGCGCCACTTATGAAGAAGTGTCCATGCCTAGCCTAAAGTACGCCCTCGCGGCCTACTACATCATAGCCATGTCTGAGGCCAGCTCAAATTTATCTAGGTACGACGGGGTGAGGTACGGGCGCGCAATCGAGGCTCGGGGCGACTGGTCTAGTGTCTACGCTAAGACCCGCAAGGAGGGGTTTGGAGAGGAAGTGAGGAGGAGGATTATCCTGGGCACCTTCGCCCTCTCAGCTGGCTACTACGGTAGGTACTACCTAAAGGCATTGAAGGTGAGGGCGCTGGTTAAAAACGACTTCCTGTCGATATTAAGCAAGTTTGATGCCATAGTGTCCCCAACGATGCCGACCCCTCCATTTAGAATAGGTGAGAAAGTCCACGACCCTCTGTCCATGTATTTAATGGATGTGAACACCGTCCCTATGAACTTAGCGGGCGTGCCGGCCCTCTCAGTTCCATGCGACTTCGTCGATGGGCTTCCCGTCGGGCTTCAGGTGACGACATCGTTCTTTAGGGAGGACCTAATGCTCAAGGTAGCAATGGCGCTGGAGGACGAGCTAAAGCTATACTTAAAGGAGCCGCCGGGTGTCGCTTGAAATGGAAGAAGTGAGCGTGAAGATAGGCCTGGAAGTGCATTGTCAGCTCACATCGCTCAAGACTAAGTTGTTCTGTGGATGCCCGTCAGACTATAGGGGGAGGCCCCCCAATACTCATACGTGTCCAGTCTGTCTGGGCCTGCCGGGCGCTCTGCCCGTTGTTAATAGGCGCGCTGTAGAGGCGGCCGTTAAGGTGGCCCTCGCCCTCAACTGTAAGGTCCTCAATCGCGTAGTGTTCTACCGTAAGAACTACTTCTACCCAGACCTCCCGAAGAACTACCAAATATCGCAGTACGACTACCCAATTGGGGTGGACGGCGAGGTCAGGCTGGACCTAGCCGGTGGGCCTAAGGTAGTGAGGGTGAGGAGGGTCCACCTTGAGGAGGACCCAGGCAGGCTGGTCTACAAGGGAAGCATTACCGAGTCCCCCGTCACTTTGGTCGACTACAATAGGGCTGGGGTGGCCCTCGTTGAGATAGTAACTGAGCCCGATTTAACGTCGCCTAAGGAGGCTAGGCTCTTCCTTCAGAAGCTGCGCTCGATACTAGAGCACTTAGGGGTGTTCGACGGCTCGCTCGAGGGGTCCATGAGGTGCGACGCCAATATTTCAGTGGCTGAGGGGTCTAGGGTCGAGGTCAAGAACATCTCGTCGTTTAAGGAGGTGGAGAGGGCCCTCACTTTTGAGATAGCCAGGCAGCGCAACCTGATGAGGGCGGGTAAGAGGGTACTGAGGGAGACGAGGCACTGGGATGAGGCCAGGGGGGTGACTGTAGCGCTGAGGACAAAGGAGGAGGAGATGGATTATAGATACTTCCCAGAGCCCGACCTGCCTCCAATAGAGCTAACCCCGGACTTTATAGCCAAGCTGCGCAGCGAGCTTCCAGAGCTACCGGACGTCAGAAAGGTAAGGATAATTAGGCAGTATGGAGTGGCTGAGGGCGAAGCGGCAGTACTAGTCAGCAACAAGGCGCTGGCTGACTATTTCGAGGAGGCCGCGGCCAAGTGCAGCAACCCAGCCCTACTAGCTAAGCTAGTGGTGCATGGATTGCTGGGGGCTCTGAACTACCACGGGATCGATGTGAAGGATTCGAAGGCCTCTCCGACCCACGTGGCTGAGCTAGTCGAACTAATAGAGGGGGGCGTGATTACTGAAAAGACTGCCAAGTACTTGCTGAGGGGAATGGTGATTGAGGGCAGGCCCCCCAGCCAAATGGTTGTAGAGCTCGGGCTCCAGCGGCTGGCAGATATAGAGCTCCTAGAGAAGGTCGTTGACCAAGTAGTGAACAGCGAAAAGGAAGACGTGGAGGCGGCCATGAAGGATGAAAAAGTGATCCACCACCTAGTGGGGCATGTATTAAAGCTAACGAAGATGAGGGCAGACCCGAAAATAGTTTACGAGCTCCTGAGGGATAAACTCGCGGGGCTCAGGGAGGGGCTTGAGGGCGCTGGGGGTTGACGTAGGGGGGGTCAACCTAAAGGCCGTGCTAATAGAGGCGGAGGGCGGAGGGGAGGTCAGGGTAGTCGCGCGATCGCGCTACCTGCCGGTGTGGAAGGTCGGCAAGAGGGGAGTCGAAGAGGGAGTTAAAGAGCTGGCCTCCTGGGCCGGGGAGGTTGATGTCGTCGCCGTCACCATGACGGCAGAGCTCTCCGACCTCTACTACATTAAGCGCGAGGGGGTAAATCACGTACTGGACTGTATCGAGGCCTCCTTTAGGGAGAGGGAGGTGGGGGTGGTAAACGTCAGGGCTGAGCTAGTAAGTATAGAGGAGGCCAGGTCGCGCTTCATGGAGGTAGCAGCCGCGAACTGGGCCGCTTCAGGGTGGCTAGCGAGCAGGGTCATGGATACTTGCGTCCTCGTCGACGTGGGGAGCACAACAACGACGATCACCCCCGTGCTCAAGGGGAGGCTAGCCGCTGAGGGGCTCAACGATTTAGAGAAGCTAGCGTGCGGCGAGTTGGTGTACACTGGGGCACTGAGGACGAACGTGGCCGTCTTGGCCAAGCTAGTACCTCTAAGGGGGCGCCTTGTGAGGGTATCGTCTGAGCTCTTCGCGATAACTGGCGATGTACACCTGATCCTCGGCCACCTCAAGCCCTCTGACTACGTGGTCGATACGCCAGACGGCAGGGGGGTGACGCGGGAGGAGGCCATGGCGAGGCTGGCGAGGGTCGTGTGCGCTGACGTAGAGATGCTGAGTGAGGCAGAGCTCGTCGAGCTGGCTAGATTCATATACCGTAGGCAGGTGGAAGAGGTGGCTGACGCCATCCAGCAGGTCTACGGCAGGCTAGAGGCCAAGGTGGGCGCTAGGCCCCCTGCGCTCACTTGCGGGCTCGGGGCCTCCTTCGTGGCAGAGCCCGCCTTAAGATGGGCTGGGGTCGGGGACGTGAGGAGGCTTAGCGATTACTTAGGCGAGGCCGCCAAGATGGCCACGGCCCTCGGGGCGGGGATGATGGCATTGAGCCGAAAGGGCCTCGAGATCCCGCTCCACAGGGTAAGGGCCCATGGGGCCTGACGCCGTCGTAAAGATTGGGGGGAGCTTGCTGAGGCACCCCGCTAAGCTAAGGGAGCTGTGTCTAGAGCTCGGGGGGCTTATGGAGAGGCTCCATTTAATCGTCGTCCCCGGTGGGGGGAGGTTCGCAGATGCAGTGAGGGAGGTCGACGCCGAGGTCGGCCTGGAGCCTGAGACCTCCCACTTAATGGCGCTGATGTCCATGAATGTGTATGGGCTGCTCCTAGCCAGCCTAATACCCCAGGCCAGGGTCATTGAGGAGGTGGGCGAGGCGGAGGGGGGCTCGGCAGTAATACTGCCCTATAAAGAGGCGCGCGTGGACCCGAGCCTCCTGGTAAGCTGGGAGGTGACTGGAGACGCCGTAGCCGCCAGGCTCGCTGAGAGACTTAGAGCTGGGCTACTGGTCTTGGTTAAGGCTGTCGACGGTCTTATGGATAGCCGTGGGAGGCTGATTGAGGAAGTCAGCGCCGACGAGATGAGGGGGTGGAGTTGCGTAGACCCCGTGACGCCAAGGATTATTAAGAGGGCTAAAATACCTTGCTTCGTAGTTAATGGGCTATTCAAGGACAGGGTAGTCAAGGCCCTCTGCGGCGGTAGGCCTCTTGGGACGCTGATCAGACCTTAGCCTCACTCTAGCCTCGATTGAGGACTCTATGAGCCTCCACCCTTCTTCGGTGCTGAAGAGCGGGAGCTCCCACACCTCCCGCAGCCTAGCTCGCACAGACTCCTCCTCCCTACCCCTGATTGGGTTGAGGCCCTTGACGACTTCGCGAGTCCATATCAACGCCACCCCCCTGCGCTGCCAGGCGGGGGTTAGGGCCAAGTTAATACCGGCCTCCCTAAACACTATTTCGTGTAGATCCTTGGCCTTCAGGCCCCTGAGCCTGGCCGAGGCTTCGTGCGGACTCATGCCCTTGTTGAGTAGGGTGTAGTAAGCGTAAGAGTTTACGTGGTTCCTCCAAGCCTCCATCTGCCTCCAGGCCATATAGCCTGCTATTGCGTCCTTACTTAGCAACACCACACGGGCATCGAACGCGACTGGGACCCAGCACCCGAGCCTGCGCTCGATCTCAACAGCTAACCTGCTACTCATTAGGCTAGGTATGATCGACACAAGCTTCTCGACTCTGCGATCAAAGGAGGGCTCTCCGTCGAAGAGGAAGTTGGCCTCGTCAGACTGCACGTAAGTGAAGAGGGGGTTGAAGCCTCCCTCGTACACGGCCCTAGCAGCCTGAACCATGGCCCTGGCAAAGCTTTCGTCGAAGGGCTTTGCGAAGCCGGCTCTATCGCATAGTCTCCTAAAGCCCCTGCCGTCGCACCTAATTACAAAGAAAAGGCCCGGGGGGATCTTGACTTCAGCGAATACTTCCCCTCGCTTGAAGTCCATAGTATGGCGAGCTATAGCGACAGCCTCCTCTTAATTTCCATGACGAGCTCTCGCTTAACTCTGCCACCAACCCTATCGCCATTACAAACGGCTGAGCGAAAGCCTACGACGTCGGCTCCTAGGCCCCTTAGCAGCTCTATGTGGGCCAAGCCGAGCGAGCCAGCTACGGCAGCCAAGAGTCCGTGGTCGTGGGCGGCGTCAATTAAGCGGCCCAAGCTCTCTAAGCTTAGGAAGTCCAGCAGCGAGAGGCCGTCCTTCACTTTAGTGTCCACCATCCAGACGTCTGCGTCGACCCTCCTGGCCGCCTCAAGCACCTCCCACGGACTTAAGCAGCCCGCCCTAACGTAATCAGCGTAGCTGGCGGCTACGAGCCTAACACCAGAGCCTGCGCTGTCCACAGCCTCCTTAACCTCGCCGAGCAGCCTAAGCGCGGACCCTAGGGTCTTGGGGCCGTAAATCCCGACCTTAACATAGTTCGCCCCCGCCACGGCCGCCCCTAGTGCAGCTAGGGACGCCGAGCCAGGGAGGTCTGGGAAGTCCCCTATGGCAGCGCTGACCTCGACGTCGCTCGGCAGGGCCCTCCTGACCTCCATGATTACCCTCGGAGGGCACGCCCCGAGGGAGCCCTCGGAGGGCCTCTTAACATCAATTATGTCGGCCCCTCCGAGGAGGGCTTCGCGAGCCTCATCTACGTCCTGGACGCTAATGAGGAGCCTCAAGCGGGCTCAGCCTAAGGCCTAAGGGGGGCAGCCCTAAAAACTTAGGCCAGTTGCCTAAAGGAAGGTTGCGTACTAAGAACGCTACACCACGACCTCGGCCACGGCGTACCTATCTCCCATCTTAACGACCCGGACCTTCACACGCTGCCCCGGCTTAGCGCCAGGGACGAAGACGACGAAGCCCTGCACCCTCGCTATGCCGTCGCCCCGCCTGCTCACTTCTGTGACCTCCACATCGTACTCCCCGCCCACGGCTACTGGTTTAGCTGTAGGCCTACGCGCCCTCCTGCTATACACCTAGGATTCACCCCCTTTCACGTGCTGGCTGGCAAAAACGAGCGCAGCTAAGCTGCGCAGGTTTTAACCAGCCGCTCGGCTAGCGGCGTAGGGCAATTATTTAAATGTTTTGTCGGAAGAGCGGGGCGAAGTAGCCTCAGCAGAAGGGGTCGGGCTGAGTGTAATTAGTCATTAGGGACTCTACCCTAGCCTTAAGCGCCCTTACCCTAGAGAGAGCGGCGCTCACGCTGGGGGCCGTCGCTCTAACTATGGAAATCGGCTCTCCGGCCTCCACCCAGCCGATCATCGGGGTCACTACGTATGCACCTGCAGTCAATAGCCTCCTCCTCACGTCCGCAGAGAGGGGTCCCTCGACCGGCGATCTTGCCTTAATGAAGGCACAAGCCAATCGCCAGCGCCTCTTGTATTTAGTAAGGCGCCTCAGCGACTTAAGGCCTACGGAGGCCAAGAGGCTGCCCAGGAGGCCCCTCCCCAAGACCTCTGAGAGGGAGACCACGGAGGTGGTCGGCCTCGGGTTGACCTCAACTACGTACGCCTCACTATCCGTAAGCACTAAGTCTACGCCTACGCACCCCTCGAGCCCTAGTGCCCTCACGGCCTCCTCAGCGACCCTCAGCGCCCTCTCGACTACGGGGTGGTCGAGCGGCGTGAGGCCCCCTTCGTAACTTGGGCGCCGCCCCCACTCAATGAATTGAGCGTTTAGGCAGGGCGCCCAAGTCTCCAGTCCGTCGCTAAATACAGAAGCGCTAGCGTGGACGCCATTCAATGCCTCTTGGGCTAGGTAGCCCTCGCTAACTATGTCCATTGCAGCAGCCTTTTCCAGGTCCTTAGCGTCCTCGGCCACGAACAGACCCTCACAGCCGGCGCCGAGTCTGGGCTTGAGCACTAGTGGGAAGCCCATTGAAGAGAGCTCCTTGATCTTGCGGGGCGACAGATCGTCAATGGCCTCAGTCTTTGGGGTGGGTATGCCCCTCTTGCGAAGCTCCTCAATCTGCCTATACTTATCTACATACCTTTCTACCTTCCACGAAGGGGGCCCCGCGTGCTTGAGGCCCCCCTCCTCCAGGGCCTTGACTAGCATGGCGTGGGCTCCGCCCATTGGAGGAGCAATGGCTAGGGCGAAGTCCGTCCCTAGGCCCTTACTTAAGAGGCTGAACAGGGCGCCAGGCTTCACGGGAACGATTTCAGTGGCCCGTAAGTCTACGTGAGGAGCTAGCCTCTCGTCGACTGGCACCACGACTTTCCAACCTATCCAACGGAGGGCTTCACAGAGGGCCTTGACCATGGCGTAGCCTTCGAGGAGGAGCGAACTAGTTATGTGGGTCGAGCCCCCGCTTAAGAAGTACTCAACAGTAAGTACTGAGGCCATCTCCCCTCCCTACGGCGTCAGCCTCCACCTGTCCCTCGGGTACAGGACCACCTCCCTTATGTTCCTCCTGGCCGCTATGACCATCATCAGCCTGGCTAGCCCCAGCCCCCAGCCCGCGTG